>NZ_CAWNMR010000032.1:0-15824 GCF_963875615.1 Vibrio sp. V09_P4A23P171 | reverse complement strand
GGCGTAGAGATGGTAATGCCAGGTGACAACATCCAAATGGTTGTAGAGCTAATCGCTCCAATCGCGATGGATGAAGGTCTACGTTTCGCGATCCGTGAAGGTGGTCGTACAGTAGGTGCTGGTGTTGTTGCTAAAGTTATCGCTTAATTTTCGATAATTTATGCACACACTGCATTAAAAAGGGAAGCTTAGGCTTCCCTTTTTGTTTGACGTGACCCTTAGTACATTTCCCTTGCTAATCCTGCTTCGTTTCTGTACTATTTGCCGTCCTTAATTCTCGGTCTTTTTTTTTCGTTCCTTGCTTCCTATGGACGACCGAGCCAAACCTGGAAGCTGAATAATCCGTAAGGAGCAACCGATGCGTCATTATGAAATCGTATTCATGGTGCACCCAGATCAAAGCGAGCAAGTTGCTGGCATGATCGAGCGTTACACTGGTTCTATCACTGAAACTGGCGGTACTATCCACCGTCTAGAAGATTGGGGTCGTCGTCAAATGGCTTACCCAATCAACAAGCTTCACAAAGCTCACTACGTTCTTATGAACGTTGAAGCTGACCAAGCTGTGATTGATGAGCTAGAAACTGCTTTCCGTTTTAACGATGCAGTTCTACGTAACATGATCATGCGTACTAAAGCTGCTATCACCGAGCCATCAATCATGCTGAAAGCTAAAGAAGAGCGT
The DNA here is from genome assembly GCF_963875615.1 of Vibrio sp. V09_P4A23P171. Taxonomy (NCBI): domain Bacteria; kingdom Pseudomonadati; phylum Pseudomonadota; class Gammaproteobacteria; order Vibrionales; family Vibrionaceae; genus Vibrio; species Vibrio sp. V09_P4A23P171. The sequence continues at coordinate 15,139 of NZ_CAWNMR010000032.1, read as the reverse complement.
TCTAAGCGTGATGAAACTCGTTTCGATGCAGACGCTGAGTAATTGATTTGATGACCAATCGGATGGAGTTGAGTGGCACTGTCGCAAAACCTCCCATTCGAAGCCAAAGTCCTGCGGGCATTGAACATTGCCGTTTCTGGCTTGAACATCGCTCAACAGTGATAGAAGCTGATTTACCGAGACAAGTCTATTGTCGTATGCCGGTAGTCGTCAGTGGGCAGAGGTCAACGAATCTCACTCAACACTTAGTACAAGGCAGCACCATAACCGTAAGTGGCTTTGTCGCTTACCAAACTAGCCATAATGGCGTAGGTAAATTGGTGCTACATGCCGACCACATTACTCAAATTTAAGATCAGGAGATAGCCCATGGCTCGTTTCTTCCGTCGTCGTAAATTCTGCCGTTTCACTGCAGAAGGCGTACAAGAGATTGATTACAAAGATGTAGCAACTCTTAAAAACTACATAACTGAAGCTGGTAAAATCGTACCTAGCCGTATCACTGGTACTAGCGCTAAATACCAACGTCAGCTAGCTCGTGCAATCAAGCGTTCTCGCTACCTAGCTCTATTGCCATACACTGATAAACATCAGTAATTGGCACCGTTTATTAAGAAAGAGGATTAATCAATGCAAGTTATTCTACTTGATAAAATCGGTAACCTAGGCAGCCTTGGCGACACTGTAAGCGTGAAATCTGGTTATGCTCGTAACTTCCTTATCCCACAAGGTAAGGCTGTAATGGCAACTAAATCTAACGTTGAAATGTTTGAAACTCGTCGTGCTGAACTTGAAGCTAAAGTTGCTGAGCAACTTGTTGCATCTCAAGCTCGTGCTGAACAAGTTAACGCTCTTGAAGCTGTTGTTATTACTTCTAAAGCAGGCGATGAAGGTAAACTATTTGGTTCTATTGGTACTCGTGATATCGCTGACGCTATTACAGCGGCAGGTGTTGCAGTATCTAAGAGCGAAGTTCGTCTACCTGAAGGTGCTCTACGTAACGTAGGTTCTTTCGAAGTGAGCATCCAACTTCACTCAGAAGTGTTTGCAACTGCGAAAATTCAAATCGTTGCTGAGTAATTTCAGTCTTCGGATGAATTGAAAACACCAGCCTTGGCTGGTGTTTTTTTTATCTTCAAACTACCTAGAAACGAAACTGTAAACTAAATGAAGTAACGCTATCGGCTTTACTTAGTCCTGCTGGAACCTTATCGTGGTATTGGCGAGACAAGTTCACTTTCAACGCAATCGAATCAGTAATGTGATTGGTTAAAATGAGTTCGCTATCGGTTCTGATGTTACTTTCTCCTGCGACAAGAGTCAGTTCAGAGGAGATGGTTAAATTATCGAAAGTTGCCCAAACACCCTTTAAGTTACCACGAAATATGACTTCTTCGACTGTATTTGCAAATACAATATCTGTACTTGATATCTCATCTAGATTGGGTTTTTGGTAACGAAAACCGGGCCCTATTTCAATCTCTAATAGCAATATGTCGGTATTCATCAATTGGTAACCCATTCCACCAGATAGCGTGTAGTCTTTGAAATAGGCGCTGTATTTCGAATCAACACCGTTAAAGTTTGCGTATAGATAGGCTTTTGAGGCTAACTTATAGTCACTTTGCAGCGAATAGTTTGCCTGCCGCTTATTCTCTTTTCCATTTTTATCAAGACGATACAATTTCCACTCACCATTGGTTCGATGGCGACCTGTTATGTATTCTGTCTTGACTCGTGAATTCAATGACTCTGAATCAGTATTACCTGAGTGGGCTTGGTAACCCAATTCGACTTGGCTATTCCAAGGAGAAGGAACTTCGATTTCCGTATCGTTTTTAAGATCCTCATTAGCATAAGCTGCACTCATCGCGAACAGGCTAAAACTAAGAAACCAAATTTTGGACACGAAGCACCCCTAAAGTGAATAAAAATAGTGGGCGAAATAGTAGGTGTAGGGCGGTTCTGTTTGGTCAGCATGAGGTTAATTCTCTACGAGATAAACACAAAGTTTCGTTTACATAATTACAAATGATCTATTCTGGCTATAATGGTCGGTCATTAGATAGTATTGAGCGAAGTCATGGCTGCACCACGAACAGATCAACGAAATCGTAAACCGTTTGACGCACAAGTCGACGCAATTAAAGTTCCTCCACATTCGATCGAAGCTGAGCAATCAGTGATTGGGGGCTTGCTATTGGATAACGAACGTTGGGATACGGTGGCAGAGCGTGTGGTCAGCAAAGACTTCTATAGCCGTGCACACCGCCTAATTTTTGATGCAGCTAAATCGATTTTGGAAGCCAGTAAGCCACTCGATCTTATTACATTATCTGAGTATCTCGAGCGTCGCGAACAGTTGGAAGATGTCGGCGGTTTTGCTTATTTAGCGGATTTGGCGAAAAATACGCCCAGTGCGGCTAACATTAATGCTTATGCTGAAATCGTAGCGGAACGAGCATTGGTGCGTAACCTTATCGGTGTTGCCAATGAGATTGCGGATGCAGGTTATGATCCGCAAGGGCGCAGTTCGGAAGATTTGCTCGATCTGGCTGAAAGTAAAGTGTTCGCCATTGCTGAGGAGCGTACCAGCGAAAATGAAGGCCCGCAGAATGTCGATTCGATTTTAGAAAGAACTTTAGAGCGTATTGAACTGCTGTATAAAACACCACAAGATGGTGTCACGGGCGTGAATACGGGGTTTGCTGATCTCAATAAGAAAACGGCTGGTTTACAAGGTTCTGATTTGATCATTGTAGCTGCTCGCCCTTCTATGGGTAAAACGACGTTTGCCATGAACTTGTGTGAAAACGCGGCCATGGAGCAAGAAAAACCGGTTCTTATCTTCTCTCTTGAGATGCCGGCTGAACAAATCATGATGCGTATGTTGGCATCGCTTTCTCGCGTTGATCAAACCAAAATTCGTACTGGGCAGCTGGATGATGAGGATTGGGCACGAATTTCATCTACCATGGGTATTCTCATGGAAAAGAAAAATATGTACATAGATGATAGCTCAGGCCTAACGCCTACCGAGGTTCGTTCTAGAGCTCGTCGTATTGCGCGCGAGCATGGCGGCTTATCGCTCATCATGGTCGACTACTTGCAGTTGATGCGAGTTCCTTCGCAATCGGATAACCGTACTTTAGAAATTGCGGAGATCTCTCGCTCGTTAAAAGCACTGGCTAAAGAATTGAATGTGCCCGTGGTGGCTTTATCGCAGCTTAACCGTTCGTTGGAGCAGCGCGCCGATAAACGCCCAGTCAACTCTGACTTGCGTGAATCCGGTTCGATAGAACAAGATGCCGATTTGATCATGTTCATTTATCGCGATGAGGTGTATCACCCTGATAGTTCGTTAAAGGGTATCGCAGAGATTATTATAGGTAAGCAACGTAACGGCCCGATTGGTTCTGTACGGTTGACCTTCCAAGGGCAGTATTCTCGTTTTGACAATTATGCAGGCCCTGCATTTGACGATGAGTAATTTGATGAGCTACATGAAAGCGGCAACCGCCTGCATCGATCTCGATGCGTTAAAGCACAACCTACAGCGAGTAAAACAGCAGGCACCAAACAGTAAAATTATGGCGGTGGTCAAAGCAAATGGTTATGGTCATGGGCTTCGGCATGTTGCGAAACATGCACTGGGCGCGGATGCATTTGGCGTGGCGCGCATTGAAGAAGCGCTGCAACTGAGAGCGAGCGGTGTGGTAAAACCTATCTTGTTGCTTGAAGGTTTTTATTCCCCGATGGATCTTGCTGTATTGGTGACCAATAACATTCAAACCGTTGTTCACTGTGAGGAGCAGTTAGTCGCCTTAGAGCAAGCTCAATTAGATGTCCCAGTCAATGTTTGGTTGAAAATCGATAGCGGAATGCATCGTTTAGGTGTGCGCCCAGAACAATACCCCGATTTTTTAGAACGTTTGCAAGCGTGTAAAAACGTAGTGAAGCCATTGCGTTATATGAGTCATTTTGGTTGTGCCGATGAACTCGATAAATCAACGACTTCTGAGCAAATTGAGCTATTTTTAGCAATGACAAAAGGTCATGAGGGTGAAAGATCACTTGCTGCCTCCGCTGGTTTATTAGCTTGGAAGCACAGCCAGTTAGAGTGGGTTCGCCCAGGTATTATTATGTATGGCGTTTCTCCTTTTGATGATAACTCGGCGCAAGCGCTGGGCTATCAACCTGTAATGACATTAAAATCTCACTTGATCGCAGTGCGTGATGTTAAAGCGGGAGAGAGTGTCGGCTACGGTGCCACTTGGACAAGCTTACGTGACACTAAGGTTGGTGTTATCGCAATTGGCTATGGCGATGGTTATCCTCGCACTGCACCCAATGGAACTCCGGTTGTTGTCAATGGGCGTAAAGTGCCGATTGCAGGGCGAGTTTCAATGGATATGCTTACGGTCGATCTCGGTCCACAAGCCTGCGATAAGGTGGGCGATGAGGTTATTTTATGGGGAAAAGAGCTACCAGCCGAAGAAGTGGCCTCTCACATCGGCACGATCGCTTACGAGTTAGTGACGAAACTCACTTCTCGTGTTGAGATGTCGTATCAATAAAGCCAGAGTATGCACCCATTAGGTTTACCTGACCTAACTCAATATGAGAGCGGGTAAGCTGCGTCATAATGGCGCTCACAAAACGAATAACGACGTGTTGCCTTCCAAATATAGGCAGTCGATACCATTTTCTTTTTTTTGCTCAATCGGGGATTCCATCATTTTGAAACAGAGTTTAGGAATGATAGGAATAAAACCTACTGTCACATCGGGATAGATACCATGTTGAAAAATATCAATCCAACGCAAACCAACGCTTGGAAAGCACTGACTGCGCATTTTGAATCAGCGCAAGATATGGACCTTAAATCACTTTTTGCACAAGATGCACAACGTTTCGATAAATTCTCGACTCGTTTTGGTTCAGATATTCTTGTTGATTACTCAAAAAATTTGATCAACGAAGAAACCTTACAACATTTACAAGCATTGGCGAATGAGACTGAACTAAAGTCAGCCATCGACGCTATGCTGCAAGGATGCGCGATCAACCAAACTGAAGGCCGTGCCGTACTGCACACTGCGTTACGCAACCGCAGTAACACACCGGTCATGGTTGATGGTGAAGATGTGATGCCAGCCGTGAATGCGGTACTTGAGAAGATGAAATCGTTTTCTGAACGAGTGATTTCTGGTGAATGGAAAGGTTACACTGGTAAAGCGATTACCGATATTGTCAACATTGGTATTGGTGGTTCAGACCTTGGCCCATACATGGTCACAGAAGCACTTGCGCCGTATAAGAATCATCTTAATCTTCATTTCGTTTCTAACGTTGATGGAACACACATCGTTGAAACGTTGAAAAAAGTCAATCCAGAAACCACGCTATTTTTAGTGGCTTCAAAGACGTTTACTACCCAAGAAACCATGACCAATGCACATACGGCTCGTGATTGGTTCTTAGCGGAAGCAGGCGATGAAACTCATGTTGCAAAACATTTTGCGGCGCTGTCGACTAATGCGAAATCAGTCGCTGAGTTTGGTATTGATACAGACAACATGTTCGAATTTTGGGATTGGGTTGGTGGACGCTACTCACTATGGTCAGCAATTGGTCTATCCATTGTATTGGCTGTAGGCTATGACAACTTTGTGGAACTGCTGTCCGGCGCGCATGAGATGGATCGCCATTTTGTGGCGACACCTTTTGAGCAAAATATTCCTGTGATCCTAGCCTTGATTGGTATTTGGTATAACAACTTCCACGGCGCCGAATCAGAAGCGATTCTGCCTTATGACCAATACTTACATCGCTTTGCCGCTTATTTCCAACAGGGCAATATGGAATCAAACGGTAAATACGTAGATCGTAACGGTCAAGCGGTAACTTACCAAACGGGTCCAATCATTTGGGGTGAGCCCGGTACTAATGGTCAACACGCCTTTTATCAATTGATCCACCAGGGAACAAAATTGATCCCGTGTGATTTTATTGCGCCAGCGCTCAGCCATAACCCAGCGGGTGATCATCACCAAAAATTGATGTCGAACTTTTTTGCTCAAACAGAAGCGTTAGCGTTTGGAAAAACGCAGCAAACCGTGGAAGCTGAGCTAAAAGCGGCGGGCAAATCAGCACAAGAAATGGCGGCAATCGCACCATTTAAAGTGTTTGAAGGAAACCGCCCAACCAACTCAATCTTAGTTAAGCAGATCACGCCACGCACTTTGGGCAACCTGATTGCGATGTACGAGCATAAAATTTTCGTACAGGGTGTTATTTGGAATATCTTCAGTTTCGATCAATGGGGCGTTGAGCTTGGTAAGCAGTTAGCAAACCAAATTCTGCCTGAGTTAGCCGACGATGCTCAAGTGAGTTCACACGACAGCTCAACCAATGGTTTGATTAACGCGTTTAAGACATTTAAAGCGTAATGCGTCAAAACCTTACTTGGATGTGAGTAAGGTTTTATCCAAATAAAAAAGGTTGATACTTAACGGTATCAACCTTTTTTTCTTTAATGAAAGAGCTTACTCGAAACAGATTTCGATAAAAGCGTTACCCCACTGAGAGGTAAACGGCATGATAATAATTGCACCTTCGCATTTATGACGAATCGTGTGGCCTTTTCCTGAGACAACAACCGGAGTTGCCATATCAAAGTCAAAACCACTCTCGGCAAGAATGCGTTTAGCTCCGCCTGTCACCATGTTGGTGATTTCGCCGACCATATCTGTCACTTCTTCATTGAGACCGTTGGGGCGTTCACCTAACATATTTTGCATGATTTCCAATGCTAGACTTTCATCAAAAGTAATAGACATGGAACCACGGCTTTGACTACCAACCATACCAATCAAGCCAGAGACATCACCACGGGCAATCTCATCTTTCTTTACACGAGGTTTCTGTGGCTTCAACTCTAATGAAGCCATCGTTTTTAACACGTTCATTAAAGAAGCTAAAAACGGGTTTACAAATTCAGCGCGCATAACCTTCTTCTACTGTTTTTATACTTTCAGACTTGAGGAACACGTTTGGCAAACACCATGAGATTCAATAACGTGATTAACGATGTTAAAACCGTGTTTCTCAGCGTTGCTTGCTAGCAAGGCTATCAGACTATCATCTTGAAGTTCAATAACATTGCCACATTTGTCACAAATTAATAGGTGTGAGAAATGCTTATTAGCATTACAAGAGCAACATGAAATAAAGCTATTTGTTGACTCCACTCTATGAATAAAGCCTTGTTCTAACAAAAAGTCCAGAGCACGATACACCGTTGGTGGTTTCGCTTGGGGCTCGCTTTGCTTTAAATCTTCAAGCAATTCATAAGCACTGGATGCTTTTTTGCTTGAACAAATCAGTTCAAACACTCTCTTTCGTTGAGAAGTTAGTCGTACTCCTCTCGCTGCGCATAGTTCTTCTATTTGTTTCGTTAGCTTGTGGTCCAAATTCATCACCATAACCATTGGACTTTAATAATAATATACTATTTCCAGATTAATAGCCTTGTAGCCTACAACATTTTCTGGAGTTAGTTAGCGATGTGATCGTTGTTTGCAACGAAAATAGTGCTTAAATTACCTTATATCGATGCAAAACGATACAGAAGAAGAACTGTTGGCGCTATAAACTCGAAGCGATTACAATGCCAAACTTTGTTTTTGGCTGTAAGTTTAGCCATTGAAACTGACTGAATTGGGATATCTAAATCATGACTCACCCTTGTAGGCTATCAGTAGCACCCATGCTCGATTGGACAGATCGCCACTGCCGATACTTTCATCGTTTGCTGTCCTCGCAAACGTTACTGTACACCGAGATGGTTACGACAGGCGCGATCATTCATGGTAAAGGGGACTTCTTGGCTTACAACGAGGAGGAACACCCAGTAGCGTTACAATTGGGTGGTTCGAATCCTCAAGACCTTGCTCATTGTGCCAAACTTGCCCAGCAGTACGGGTACGATGAAATCAACCTCAATGTGGGTTGTCCGTCTGATCGCGTCCAGAATGGTCGTTTTGGTGCTTGTTTAATGGCAGAGCCGCAACTGGTGGCGGATTGCGTTGCAGCGATGAAATCAGTAGTTGATATTCCGGTAACCGTAAAGACGCGTATTGGTATTGATGACATGGATTCTTATGAATTTTTGACTGATTTTATTTCATTGGTATCAGAGAAAGGGGGCTGTGAACAGTTTACTATTCATGCGCGTAAGGCGTGGCTTAGTGGTTTGAGCCCAAAAGAGAACCGTGAAATACCGCCGTTAGATTACTCACGGGCATATCAGCTGAAAAAAGATTTCCCACATTTAGTCATTGCTGTGAATGGCGGTGTCAAAACCTTAGCTGAAGTCAGTGAGCATTTACAGCATCTTGATGGCGTAATGATTGGACGGGAAGCTTATCAAAGCCCTTATTTGTTGGCGGAAGTGGACCAGGCCATTTTTGGTATGGATACGCCGATTAAAAAACGTTCTCAAATTATTGAAGAGATGTTTCCTTATATTGAACGTCAATTAGCTCAGGGGTCTTACCTTGGCCATATTACCCGCCATATGTTAGGTATGTTCCAAAATATGCCAGGTGCTCGTCAATGGCGACGTTATATCAGTGAGAATGCGCATAAGCCCGGTGCGGGAATTGAAGTCGTGCAATCGGCATTAGCAAAAATTCCGAAAGAGTTGAATGTGTAAAAATTACCAACTTAAGTGGTGATTTTTACCAATAATAGAAAGGCTAAATGACTCGGTGTTATTTGGCTTTTTTTATTGAAATAAATATTGCTTTTCAAGTGCTTGATTGGCCAAGAAACTGTGATTTTTTTAGTCTTGACTTGAAATCAGAGGCGGTAATGACAAGTTGGCTCGATATCTGCTAGTGGTAAGAGAAACGGAGGAAAACATCATGTTTGAACTTATTTTCTTATTGGTTTTTATTGCAACTTTATTGGCGACAGGCATCACTTTGGCGACTGTGTTTATTGCGACGATCATGGGCTTTATAGTATTGGCATTACTAGGCATGATTGGAGTGATGTTTAAGCTACTACCTTGGATCATTGTGATTGTTTTGGGGGTCTGGTTCTTCCGTCATGTGGTGTACACCCCTCGCTAATGTGGCAGTCAACGAAACGTTAACTCACTTCAGGAATATGCTACTATCGCGTTCAATTAAGAACATGCATTAGTAGCGAATAAATAGGGAGCAATAGGGATGAATAAACCAATTTGGTTAGCGTTGGTCAGTGTGGCAATGATGATGTCAACCGCATCGGTTCAAGCAGAATCATTTTATCGTGGAGAAGTTGGTGCTGACATGTGGTGGGGCAGCACTAAAATCGACAATACTCGTCGTGATGATGTGAAGACACCTTCAATCCACGTTGCTTTTGAGCATCAGCTACCTTATTTGCCCAATGCGAGTATTCGTTATACAACGCTTGAGGCGGATTATGCATCCTTTGATAAGTACGACTATACCTTGTATTACAATCTGTTAGAGCGGCAGTTAATGTCGTTCGATGCGGGTGTTACATTCACTCAATATCGTGGTTCTCAGTATCAAGCACCAGATAGCTTGAAGTACAGTTTTGATAAGACGACTTTTAACTGGTATGCCTATGCCACAATTAAAATTCCCAATACCCAAGTTGATGTGATTGGGCAGTTTGATTTTGGTGATAGTGGCGGAATTAAAAGCGCAGATGTACTAGCGGGTTTGCAGTATTCCATACCTATTCGTGCTGGCAATGTCGCATTGCGTGGCGGCTATCGTGTGATTGATCTTGAATTCACCGAACTTGACCCAAAAACGAAAAACTCATTTGTCTTTGTTGATGGTTGGTTCTTAGGGGCTGAATTTCAATTTTAAGTATCGATTCGATACTTACGCGCTAAATGCATTTTCCATAGAACGCCACCTCTGCAAGGTGGCGTTTTTTATAACTGATAATTATATTATTGCGCAATTTCTTAGCAGAATAAGCAAAATGTACCATGCTTAATTCACGAGTGAATAATGTGAAAATGGTGTGGTGATGACGATTACCGAGTTAAGGGACTTGTATCGTGAGAACAAGCTTATCGAAGCCATTATTGAACCTTCTTTCCAAGAAGGGCATTGGATAGTCGAGTTTCGGCATTGCCGTGGTGGGTTCGTGCTATTAACCGATTCTCAGGGTGACGAATGCCAGTATACCGATCTGGATCTTGCCTCTAAATCGGCTATGGAGGTGGGTTTTAAGCAAGTTCGAGTCGAGTCTAAATGAGAGAATTAAGCGTAATGCCTACTTCCAAAAAGTTATAAAACATACTTATCTATTCTTTCTTGTTATTAAAGAGAGTGGTTAATCTATTGTCACGCAATGAATAGGGAAGTCGTGACCATGTCTTCAGGAAATACCATACCCCAAGAGCTAGCCAGTTTAGCTAGCCCACTCAATGACGCGCAACTGAACGGATTGCAGCGTACTATTTCAGAACTTTCCCCGCAGCAGCTTGCTTGGGTTAGCGGATATTTTTGGGGCCTCAGTCAGTCTCAAGCATCAAGCATTTCTACTTCCAGCTCACAAGCAGCCACTTTAGTATCAATGGAGCCTGCGACTCAATTAACCATTATTTTCGCTTCTCAAACAGGCAATGCAAAAGGCCTTGCTGAAGGATTGGAAAGAGAAGCTCAGGCTGCCGATATCGCGGTTCAATTATTCGATGCGAGTGATTACAAAGGCAAAGATCTTGCGAAAGAAACGCATGTTATTTTTGTTGCATCGACCAATGGCGAGGGCGAAGCCCCTGACAATGCATTAGCGCTGCATGAATTTTTACAATCCAAGAAAGCGCCGAAATTACCTCACTTGCAATATGGTGTGATTGGCTTAGGTGACTCCAGTTATGAATTTTTCTGCCAAACGGGTAAAGATTTTGATGCATTTTTAGAGCAGCTTGGTGCCAAACGTTTTATTGAGCGAGTGGATTGCGACGTTGATTACGAACATCAAGCCGCCGAGTGGAAAGCCAAGGCATTAGCAGTGGTAAAAGAAGCTTTTGCAAGTACGCCTGCGCAAGTTGTGCAATTACCCGTGAGCCAAACGACGAATCATCTATCTCAATACAGTAAGCAAAATCCTTACAGTGCGACTTTACTGACGAGTCAAAAAATTACTGGGCGAGATTCAGGAAAAGAGGTGCGCCACATTGAAATTGACTTGGGTGAGTCAGGTATAACGTATCAGTCTGGGGATGCGCTTGGAGTATGGTATGAAAACGATACAGAGTTGGTTAATGCCGTGTTATCTGCGACTGGGCTATCGGGTGTCGAAAGTGTTGACGTCGATGGCGAAAGTTTATCCATCCATAGTGCTTTAATGCATAAATATGAAATTACGGCTGCAAATCCTCAGATGGTGACCAAGTTTGCTGAGTTATCTGGTTGTACGAAACTGCTTGAGCTGGTGGAGGATAAAGAGAAGCTCAGATTGTATGCGAGCCATCATCAAGTGATTGATGTACTGCGAGAGAAGCAAACTAAACTGACGGCCCAAGCGCTACTCTCTTTATTACGTCGTTTAACGCCGCGTCTTTATTCTATCGCATCAAGTCAAAGCGAAGTTGAAGATGAAGTGCATCTTACCGTCAGCATTGTTCAGTATATACACCAAGATGAGCACCGTTTTGGGGGAGCGTCCAGTTACCTTGGCCAGCGCTTAGAAGAGGGCGACAAGGTAAAGGTTTTCATTGAACACAATAATAATTTCAAACTACCGCAAGATGATAACGTGCCTATTATCATGATTGGTCCTGGCACCGGAATTGCGCCATTTCGTAGCTTTATTCAAGAGCGTGATAACCGTGAAGCAAAAGGAAAAAACTGGCTGTTTTTTGGTGATCGTACATTTACTCAAGATTTTCTCTATCAAGTTGAGTGGCAAAAATATCTGAAATCCGGTGTGCTGAGTCGTCTAGATGTGGCGTTTAGCCGTGATCAGCATGAGAAAGTCTACGTCCAGCATCGATTACTTGAACAATCCGAACTGGTCTGGCAATGGATTCAAAACGGTGCGTATCTTTATGTCTGTGGTGATGCAACGCACATGGCGAAAGATGTGCATGATGCACTAATTGTTATTGCACAGCAGCAAGGTGGGTTATCACGTGAACAGGCAGAGACATATATCAACGATCTGCGCAAAGCAAAACGTTATCAAAGGGATGTGTACTAATGAGCACCAAACAACAATCTAATCATCAAGAAGTATTAGGACAAGAGCTAGGCCCATTGTCAGATAACGAGCGCTTGAAACGTGAAAGTCACTTTTTACGTGGGACGATCGAGCAAGATCTGCAAGATCACATCACAGGTGGCTTTAGTGCTGACAACTTTCAGTTGATTCGCTTTCATGGCATGTATCAACAAGACGATCGCGATATTCGTAACGAACGTGCAAAACAAAAGTTAGAACCTCTGCACAATGTGATGTTACGTGCGCGCATGCCTGGCGGGATCATCACACCGAAACAATGGCTAGCGATAGATAAATTTGCAACTGAGCACAGCCTATATGGCAGCATTCGTTTAACCACTCGCCAAACCTTTCAGTTTCACGGGGTATTGAAGCCTAACATTAAATTGATGCATCAAACGTTAAACAGCATTGGTATTGATTCGATTGCCACAGCGGGTGATGTGAACCGTAACGTACTGTGTACGTCCAATCCTGTGGAGTCTGAACTGCATCAGGAAGCTTACGAATGGGCGAAGAAGATTTCGGAACATCTGTTACCTAAAACGCGCGCTTATGCCGAAATTTGGTTGGATGGTGAAAAACTAGAAACTACAGATGAAGAGCCGATTTTAGGTAATAACTACTTACCGCGGAAGTTCAAAACGACAGTGGTTATTCCGCCCCAAAACGATGTGGATGTACATGCCAACGATTTAAACTTTGTTGCGATTGCCGAACAAGGTCGGTTAGTTGGTTTTAATGTGCTGGTGGGTGGCGGCCTAGCCATGACGCACGGTGATACTTCTACTTACCCGCGTCGTGCTGATGATTTCGGATTTATTCCTTTGGATAAAACCTTAGAAGTCGCTGCCGCTGTGGTTACGACTCAGCGTGATTGGGGAAACCGGTCTAATCGTAAAAATGCAAAAACTAAATACACACTCGATAGAGTGGGCGTCGATGTGTTCAAAGCCGAAGTTGAAAAGCGTGCTGGTATTGAGTTTGCGGTCAGCCGCCCTTACGAGCTCACAGAACGTGGTGATCGGATTGGGTGGATTGAAGGCATCGATGGTAAGCATCATTTAACACTTTTCATCGAAAATGGTCGTTTACTCGATTTCCCTGATAAACCGCTAAAGAGTGGTGTGGCAGAAATTGCTAAAATCCACCAAGGTGATTTTCGTATGACGGCCAATCAAAACCTCATCGTAGCGGGAGTACCAGCTGTACAAAAAGCCACGATTGAGCAGATTGCGCGTCAGCATGGTTTGATCAATGACAATGTGAGTGAGCAACGTAAAAATTCGATGGCGTGCGTCTCTTTCCCTACGTGCCCATTAGCTATGGCTGAAGCGGAACGTTTCCTCCCTCAATTTGTAACGGATGTAGAGACGATTCTACAAAAACATGCGTTACCTAAAGAAGAAAACATTATCTTACGTGTCACAGGTTGTCCGAACGGATGTGGCCGAGCCATGTTGGCTGAAATTGGTTTAGTTGGTAAAGCTCCCGGTCGCTACAACCTACATCTTGGCGGCAATAGAGCGGGCACTCGTGTGCCTAAAATGTATAAAGAAAACATTACCGATGTACAAATTCTTCAAGAAATTGATGAGTTGGTAGGACGCTGGGCTAGCGAGCGTCTCGAAGGAGAAGGATTTGGTGATTTCACAATCCGCGCAGGAATTATCGAAGAGGTGATCATCTCTAAGAGAGATTTCTATGCTTGAAGTACCAGTAGTTCCTAAATTGTCCGAGTTATTGGCGCTAACTAAAGTAGAGCAAACGTTACACCTTGTCCCATTAAATGCTTATCTCGAAACGTTAACAGCGCAGCAGCGAGTGATGTGGGCGATTGAGAATCTAGAAGGAACCCATGCGCTTTCTTCTAGCTTTGGCATTCAAGCCGCATTGATGCTGCATCTGGTTTCTAGCGTAAAAAGCGATATACCAGTGGTATTGACGGATACTGGCTATTTGTTTCCTGAAACATATCAATTTATTGACCAGCTCACGGAGCACCTAAATCTCAATCTGCATATCTTCAGCGCTACGATAAGTCCATCATGGCAGGAGGCGCGTTACGGTAAACTTTGGGAACAAGGCGTTACTGGCATTGAACAATACAATCACCTTAATAAAGTAGAACCGATGCGAAGAGCGTTAGATGAACTAAATATCGGTACTTGGTTTTCTGGCCTACGCCGAGAGCAATCACAATCGCGGGTGACATTACCTATTTTAGCGATTCAAAATGGTGTGTTTAAATTCCTACCTGTGATTGATTGGACAAATAAAGATGTACATTATTATCTGCAAGAAAATCACCTTCCGTATCATCCATTGTGGGAGCAAGGTTACCTTTCAGTTGGTGACACTCATACCACTCGTAAATGGGAACCGGGAATGAATGAAGAAGACACGCGTTTCTTCGGCTTAAAAAGAGAGTGTGGTCTTCATGAAGAGAATAGCTAAGGAGATGATGCAGGTATTTAATCTTCTATATAGTGTAAAAAAGAAATGAGTGAAACGGAAAAAGCGTCTGAAGGCGCTTTTTCTACGTTTGAAAAGATAAAAATTACAGCTAATGTGTATAACTCTGTGGGTAACATGTTTACTTGATCTTAGTAAAATTGAATAAATAAGGCTTTGAGCAGTAATTTGGTGATTAAGCGCTATTTTTGCAATTTTTACAAAATAACGCTTGCCAACGTGACTACGATCTCTATAATGCGACCTCACTGACACGGCACAGCCAGTAAGGGTTCAAGCCCAATTAGCCAGCCAATCAGTAGGTCAAATCGGTAAGACGAAATAATTTAATAAAGTGTTTGACACTTTTCATTATCTCGCTAGAATGGCCGCCTCTTCAAAGGAAGCCTCGGCAAGCCAG
>NZ_CAWNMR010000031.1:0-17845 GCF_963875615.1 Vibrio sp. V09_P4A23P171 | reverse complement strand
GTAAGTTAATGACAAAATAGCTAATGACAACTGGGTTAAAACTTGAAAACCGTCAAATTAATATTTAGTGTACTATACATATTTACGGCTAAACATTAAATAGCCATGAAGAACAAAGGATGTAAATCATGTCACCCGTGTTAGAAGTTAAGAACCTCTACAAGGTATTTGGAGAGACTCCACAACAGGCTTTCCCGCTGTTAGAAAAAGGGTTGGATAAGGACCAAATTTTCGAGCAAACCGGGCTCACTGTTGGGGTCAAGGATGTGTCTCTTTCAATCAATGAAGGGGAGATTTTTGTCATTATGGGTTTATCCGGTTCGGGCAAGTCCACTTTAGTTCGATTGCTGAACCGCCTGATTGAGCCAACCCAAGGAAGTGTTTTACTGAAGGGTAAGGATATTGCTCATATTTCAGAGCAAGAGCTGCGCGATGTAAGACGTAAAAATATCTCAATGGTATTTCAGAACTTCGCACTCATGCCACATATGACCGTTCTTGAAAACGCTGCCTTTGGATTAGAACTATCAGGAGTGGTGGCTCATGAACGTAATAAAAGTGCAAAAGAAGCGCTCGCTCGGGTTGGCTTAGACGCCTACTGTGAGTCATTCCCTGATGAGTTATCGGGTGGGATGAAACAACGCGTTGGTTTGGCTCGTGCACTCGCCAACGACCCTGACATTTTGTTAATGGACGAAGCATTTTCCGCACTCGACCCGTTAATCCGCACCGAAATGCAAGATGAACTAATCCGCCTGCAAAATGATGATAAGCGAACCATCGTTTTTATTTCTCATGACCTTGATGAAGCAATGAGAATTGGTGACCGTATCGCCATTATGCAAGATGGCATCGTCGTACAAACGGGCACGCCCGATGAAATATTGCATCATCCTGCTAACGATTACGTCAGTTCATTCTTTCGTGGCGTTAATGTTGCCAGTGTTTTTTCAGCTAAAGACATTGCCCGCAAAAAACCCGCGGCCGTTTTTAAAAAACACGACAATGATGGCCCGGCTGCAGCAATGCAGTTACTGATGGATCATGACCGAGACTACGGAATTGTAGTTGACCGTACGAATAAATACTCTGGCATTGTGTCGCTCGACTCTCTGAAACAAGCTCTCAAGCAACAAACATCACTTAGCGCGGCTCTACTGCCTGACATCGTGACGGTTGATCCGGAGCTGTCTGTTAGTGAATTAATCAGCCAAGTGGCTGAAGTCCCCTACGCCGTGCCTGTTGTCGATCAGCAGGGAAATTATTACGGCGTGATCACCAAATCACGCTTATTGCAGACTTTGGATAGGGAATAATTATGACAACGGAAACCAACATTCAATCCACAGAGGCGCTTGACCCATGGGCGTCTGCCGCGCAAACGCCTGTCAGCAGCGATCCTTGGTCAGCGACTACTGCATCCCCAACTACAGCAAGTGATTGGTTAAATGGCGCAACCGACGCTCCCGCGCCTTTCGATTGGCTGCACCCATTTCAAGATGCAATTATCCCTTTTGATCACTGGGTTGAAACCGGGCTGGGTTGGTTAGTGGAACACGGTAGGCCATTATTTCAAGCTGTCAGAGTACCTGTTGATTTTATTTTAAGTTCATTTGAAACCACGTTAGTTTCAACGCCAGCGCCTGTGATGTTGTTGATTTTATTTTTGATCACATGGCAACTTGCTGGACCTAAAATGGGTATCGCTTCATTAGCCTCACTGATTACGATTGGATTAATCGGAGCGTGGTCACAAGCAATGGTCACCCTCGCCTTGGTCATGACCTCGGTATTCTTTTGCCTATTGATTGGCTTGCCACTTGGGATTTGGCTGGCCAGAAATCAAACGGCTGCAAAATTCATCCGCCCCGTTTTGGATGCGATGCAAACCACACCCGCATTTGTGTATTTAGTCCCGATCGTGATGCTGTTCGGAATTGGCAACGTACCTGGCGTGGTGGTAACCATTATTTTCGCCCTGCCACCAATTGTCCGTTTAACCATCTTAGGTATTCAACAAGTTCCCGAAGAGCTTATCGAAGCAGGCCATGCATTCGGCGCAAGTCCAAAACAGATGCTCTACCGTATTCAGTTACCACTAGCCATGCCGACCATTATGGCCGGTGTCAACCAAACACTGATGCTATCGCTGTCGATGGTTGTAATTGCCTCCATGATTGCTGTCGGTGGCTTAGGGCAAATGGTTTTGCGTGGTATTGGCCGACTTGATATGGGACTCGCTGCCGTGGGGGGACTTGGCATTGTCATTCTCGCCATCTTACTTGATCGCCTAACTCAGCATATCGGTACAGAAAATCGCGATCAAAAAGTACGCTGGTATCAAACCGGCCCTATCTCACCCTTTTATTTACTGAAGCAAAAACTGACTCATCAGAGTGCCAACAATCTAGGAGAACAGAAATGAATTACGCATGGAAGACGTTAATCTCAACCAGTTTAATCGCATCGGCGGCATTACCCATCAGCGCTTGGGCTGATAAACTTCCTGGCAAAGGTATTAGTGTACAACCCGTACAATCGACAGTGGCTGAAGAAACATTTCAAACTCTCATCGTGAACAAAGCGATGGAAGCGCTGGGGTACGATGTCAAACCGACCAAAGAAGTCGACTACAACGTGGCTTATACTTCGATTGCCGAAGGCGATGCAACCTATCTCGCCGTTGGGTGGTTTCCTTTACACGCCGACAAATACTCGATGGCGGGCGGCGACGCCAAGTTCTATCGAAAAGGTCAATATATATCAGGAGCAGCGCAAGGCTACTTGATTGATAAAAAAACGGCAGATAAGTACGGTATTACTAATATTGCTCAGTTAAAAGACCCTAAAATCGCCAAGCTGTTTGATGCAAATGGCGATGGTAAAGCAGACTTAACTGGCTGCACACCCGGCTGGGGTTGTGAGATGGTGATTGAGGAGCACTTAACCGCCTACGGTTTACGACCGACCGTTACTCACAACCAAGGTAACTATGCCGCTATCATTGCCGATACGATTTCACGCTACAAAAAAGGTGACCCTATCCTTTATTACACTTGGACACCTTATTGGGTGAGTGGGGTTTTGGTCCCTGGTAAAGATGTCACTTGGCTTGAAGTCCCTTTCTCTGCCCTACCTGGTGAGCGCAAAAATATCGATACAACCCTACCCAACGGAAAGAACTTCGGCTTTGAGATGAACAGTATGCTGATTGTCGCCAATAAAAAATTCGCTCTAGAAAACCCAGCCGCAGCAAAACTTTTTGAAATCATGAAGTTGAATATTAATGATATCAGTGCGCAAAACATGATCATGAGTAAAGGTAAAAACTCTGCCAAAGATATTGAAGCTCATGCCAATGGTTGGATAAAAGCTCACCAATCTGAATTCGATTCGTGGATAAAAACCGCCAAAGAAGCCGCTAAGTAAGAGAGTATGGAGCCACCCATATCAAAAGGGTGGCTCTGCTTATTTTCAAGGAGGAAAGTATTGGATATTCATGAAGAAGTACTGGTCGCTATACGCCAAATTATTCGTGCGACAGATCTCCATTCCAAAAAAATAAACAAAGATTTTGGCCTCACTAGCCCCCAACTATTGTTAATGCGTGCGATCCAAAACTCGGCCGATATGACCATAAAGCAACTCTCCGATCATACGAATATGAGCCAAGCTACAGCGACCAGCATTTTGGATCGCTTAGAAAAGCGCGCACTGATCATTCGAGAGCGAGATCAACAAGATAAACGTAAAGTTCATGCATTGTTGACCCCAACAGGAGATGAATTATTACTCAAAGCACCCACACTGCTAAAAGATAGCTTTATTGAACAATTTCAGGCGTTAAACGCATGGGAACAAACTCTCATTCTCTCCACTTTACAGCGGTTATCGATGATGATGAAAACACCAGAAATAGAAGCATCGACGCTATTGTCTAGTCTAGAACCCGATGATCCTCTCTAGTTTTTATTCGACCGACTAAAGCAAATTGGTTACTTTTTTCTCAACCCAATTCCAATTATCAACCTCAGCCAGATTAGAGGTTGTAATTGACTGAATTTCGGTTATTTTGAACCAAATCTCCTTTTTCTGATTCGTCATGGAATACTTAGACTTATTTCAAAAAAATTATCAATGGATCATCACGATCATGGCGTTGCTTATTTATCCTAAAACAGCCAGCTACACCGTGCGATGGTTTGAGAATATGGTCATAGGCAAAGTCGATATTCATCGGCTTAAACGAGCACGTTGGCTGGTGAAGACCTTACTCTTCTTGGTGTTAGTGTTGACTCTGCTAATGATGTGGGGCGTGGAACTGCGTGGGTTATTGGTTGTTGGCTCATCACTTTTTGCGTTGCTTGGCGTCGGTTTGTTTGCAGGTTGGTCTTTGCTGAGCAACGTCACCTCATTTCTGGTTTTATTTGTACAAAACCACTGTCGCATCGGTTTATGGGTGCGAGTGGTGGATGGCGCAAATTTTGTTGAAGGTAAAATCGTCGACATGAACCTACTCAATGTCGTATTAGAGAATGTTGATGGCAATACAGTGCTCTATCCAAACAACCTCTTTATTGTTCGCCCTGTAATTGTATTAAACAAAACTCCAGAAAAAGCCGTGAAAAAAATCGAGAAGAAACAACTTCCTATCGGAGTAAAACGTTGAACGAATATCAAGACCTTTCACTGCATATTGAAACGATTTCAAAAGCCGATGAGCAGCAACAAATCGACTTACTCGGCGAGTACGTGGAAAGTGGGCTTGATGAAAGCTCGATCGCAATCATCTTAGAAGCTTTTCCTGTCGAGCAGCGGGTACGTCTGTGGCGTAGCCTACCCTTAGAGCTACACATTGATGTACTGACAGAGATGCGTGCTGAAGTACGTTTTTCTATCATCAACGCACTGTCAGAAATAGAACTAAAACTGACTCTCGCCAAGCTCGATAACTTGTCTCTGCTCGAGTGGGCCGATTCTCTGCCTGATGAAATCATCAGTGAAGCGCTGCGCTTAATTAGTCGCGACGAGCTTGAATTGTATGATCAAGCCAATGCCTATGAAGATACTGAAGTTGGCCACTGGGCAAACCGTAAAGTGTATACCTTACCTTTCAGCATCAGTGTCGACAAAGCCAAGATACTATTGGAGAAATATCATTATGACTCTCCACAACATATCTATTTGATCAACAAAGCAAAAAAATTCCAAGGTATCGTGAGTTATACAGAAATTTTGCTTGCTGAAAGCAAAACTTTACTGAAAAACATCAAGCAAGATGATCTCTTTACGCTGAATGCTCACCAGTCACTTTCTGAAGCAGTAGAAGCGTTAGAACATTCCCAATTGCCGACTGTCGCCATCATTGATAACCATGAAATCTTAGTGGGTGAAATTGACTGGCAATTTGCCCTGAGTACACAACGAGAGATTTACGAATCGCGCTTAATGGCCGGTACAGGTATGGATGAAGGAGATGACTTATTTGCACCCATCATTAAAAGTTCCAAAAAACGAGGCCTTTGGCTCGGGATCAACCTGCTGACCGCCATCCTCGCTTCGGTCACTATAGGTATGTTTGAAACGGTCATCTCGCAAGTTGTCGCGTTAGCGGTGTTGATGCCAATTGTTGCCTCGATGGGCGGTATTGCGGGAAGTCAAACCTTAACCTTGATGGTACGTGCCATGGCATTGAACCAAATTACACCGGGTAACCGTTTTGCGTTGCTCAAAAATGAAATTGGTATTGGTTCCATTAACGGTTTGTTATGGGCGTTGATCATTGGTGCTTTGGCAGGGCTCTGGTTCCAGTCAGCGATGATTGGCGCCACCATTTCACTGGCCATTGTTGTAAATATCATTACCGCCGCGCTGTTTGGGGTACTCATCCCGATCACGCTTGATAAGTTTAAGCTTGACCCAGCATTAGCGGGCTCTGTCATCTTAACCACAGTAACGGATGTTGTCGGCTTCTTTGCCTTCTTGGGCACAGCAAGTTTAGTGATGTTGTAGCTTTCCAAACCGCTTGAAGCGGCTTACATCAAAAACGGCAACTTTAAACAGGAAAGGCATGTCATTTCAGACAATTGAATAAACTAACTTACTAGAAAATTAAAATATTCTAGTAAGTTAGAGTGGAATTAAACATCCGGTCTGTTATAAAATCCACAATAAAATTATAATTTCCATTCTTAAAATTGGAGATTACTATTATGATTAGAAGTGTTTTTTATATCTTAATTTTTATTTTATCTACAGCATACGTAAATGCAGCAATACCCAATGATGGTATTGACGATTCTAAATCCATTGAAAATATGATTATGAATTCCCCACCTGGTTCTACCGTTAGTCTCAAAACTGGAACTTATGATATATGTTCAAAAATAAACATTAAAAACATTAAAAACATTAAAATAATAGGAAGTGGTTTGGTAGAATTTAAAAAATGTCCATCTTTCAATGATGAATACATTATTTATATAATAGACTCAGAAAGAGTCACCATAGAGAATATATCATTCTGGGGCTTAACAACTCAACCTTACATTGATAGTGACAATACTAACGTTGTGTGGGGAGAACAAGGCGTATTATTTTCAGGGACCCAAAACTCTGCAATATTAAATAGCAGATTCTATAATTTTGGTGATGCAGCATTACGCGTAACCTCATCTAGGAGTCACCCCTCAGGAGAAAAAATAAATTCCAGACACTTTTTAGCTCAAGGAAATATCTTTCATAATGTAACACAAGTTACTACTACACACGTTTGGAGTAACGACTTTGGTGGGACAGAGGATATCACTTTTAAACATAATCTTTTTTCTAACATGAAAGGTGGCCTAAAACTATCATCACGTAAACCAGTATCTCAAGCCGTGATAGAAAGTAATATTTTTAGTGAAATTCATGGCTCAGCTATAGAAATGAACTACTACTCAAAATTAATAGTTCAAAATAATGTATTTAATAACATAGGGAAGTTTATTTTAAATGCTTACCCAAACTCAATTCACAATATCAATGAAGCAATAAACTGGAATAATTTAACATTCAGTAAAAATCAAATCATCAATGCTAAAGGTGGAATTAGAATTGTTTCAGACATCCCTGGGGAATTAGTTGATAGTAAATATGTATCTGGCATTTTAATAGCACTAAACACTTTTGTAAATGTAGATATGTCAGTCTATGGTTCAAATAACAAATATTATAATATAATAAATATGCTAACTAACGGTGAAAAAAAATTTATATTTTCCGTCATAAAGAACAATATATATCAGCTGCCAAAAAATGTTGGATTTTTTAACTCACTCGCAGCACCAGAGGTCATTCTAACTGACAACATTGAGTTATCTTCACCTATTCAATAATTCAGATGAAGTAAGGTTACTCAAGTAACCTTACTTCATCTTTGTTAGGCTGCCTTTCTTGAAGATAGCGGTTTCGCAATCAACACATCATGTAAAACACAAATCGCGCGATTGTAATCGTTGTCTTCAACTACGAATTGTACATTGACATTACGCATCGACGAGTGAGCGGCAATAGGGCTAATTTTTGCGTTAACTAACGCTTGCATGCCTTGCGTTAATGCGTTGTTGGTGTTCATTGATGCACCGATTGCAGAAATGAGGGCGACCATTTTTCCTGATACGGATGCATTCGGGTAGCGCTTCTCTATTTTGTACAACACGTGGTTTAAGTTATCGCTGCTGCCACTGAGGTAATACGTCATCGAGTTTGCATTCATCTCTTTACCAACGAGATGTACCTTAGCTTCGGCGATCACTTCCATCAATTCATAACTGGCATTATCAATTTTCCCGACCATGCTTTGGTCAAAAATATGCAAGGCGAACACTTTGTCCTTGCCCGCAATAATCTCTACCTTATTGTTCTGAGGCTTATGAACATTGGAAATGAGAGTACCTTTATGCTCTGGTTCGAACGTATTTTTGATTCTGAGTTCAATCCCCTGCTGACGCAGCCCAGCTGCCGCATTCGGATGAATCGCTTCCATACCTAAATTAGCCAGTTGGTCTGCTACGTCAAAGTTCGTCAATCCCATCGGGCTAACCTTGTCCGCGCCTACAATTCTCGGGTCTGCGGAGCTTAAGTGATACTCTTTATGGATGATCGCTTGCGTTGCGTTGGTTAATGCGGCAATGCGGCTAAAGGTCATTTCACTATAGCCACGATCATAGGTTTTCATTAATCCTTCATTACAATAGGCGTAGCCAGTCACGATTGGCAGTTGCGTTGCTACATCAATGTCTTCGAAGGCAGCCAAAATCACCTCATCTAAGCTTCCTGCTTGCCCATTATTCCACCCAGAGAGATCAATGAAGCATGCATTAATCCCAAGAGTTTTTAGCTTCAAACTGGTGTTATAGGCACTATGAGCCTCGCCTATTGAAGATAAAAATTCTCGCACCTGAGGCAAATACTGACGTAATGAAAACTGCCCGTATTGACACGTTTCTAGAATATTATTAATGCAGTTGACTGCTTCTGAGATCCGCGAACGAATAAATTTATCCGCGCGAATACGACTCATCGGATCGGCGAACAAATGCTCATTAATTAGCAACATGCGCTGTTCAAGTTGGTACATGGCTTCTTGCCATTGCGTATCATGTTTCGCGATCATCTGGTAAATACCGGGCTTGCCAGTGCGTTTGCATTCCAGTAGGGCATCGGTAATGGTTGCATACGCTGATACCACAAACACTCGATCATAAGGGTGATGAGGCCTTAGTAAAATATTGTCGAGCACAGCATCAAAAGCGCTCATTGATGTTCCACCGATTTTTTCTACGGTGTAAGACATGGGATCTCCTTTTCTTTTAAATTGAATGCAGTGAATCGTCGCGAGTGATTACTCAATGATTGGGTAAACACCTTTTTCATCATGCGTTTCAGTTCCTGTCAGTGGCGGGTTAAAAACACATGCCATAACCATATCTGCACCAGAATAAGCTCTTAAATAGTGCTCGTCATGTTGATCAAGGATATACAAAGTGCCAGGTTTTATCGGGTAAGTTTCCCCTCCTATCACTTCGATTTCCCCTTCACCTGACATGCAATACACGGATTCCAAATGGTTTTGATAGTGAATATGGGTCTCGCCGCCTTTAAAAATGGTCGTAACATGGAATGAAAAACCCATATTGTCATCTTTCAGCAGCATACGAACGCTTTCCCAAGTTTGAGCAACAACCCGGCGCTCACTTTGGCGACACTCTTCTAATGTTCTAACAATCATTTTTTATTCCTAAGATGCTTTTTTAATTAACTGAGAGGCTAGCTCTTCTACCGCTTGTGCGAAAATATCTAAACCTTGGTCGAGTTCGGTTTCCGTGATAGTGAGTGGACAGAAAAACTTAATCACTTCGTCATTTGGGCCTGCGGTTTCAATCACCATCCCTAGTTGAAAACAACGACGAGCAATTTTATGGGCGATCTCACCACTGCTACATTCAATGCCTTGCATTAGTCCACGCCCTTTGTGGCGGTTAAACAGTGTGGGGAAACGACGCAGTGTGGTTTGAATGACATGCGTCACTTGCTTGGCTCGATGTGCGATATGAGTGGTAAAATCATCATTTGACCAATAGGTTTCCAGCGCTTTTGTAGCGGTTACAAAGGCGTGATTATTACCGCGAAAGGTTCCGTTGTGCTCTCCCGGTTTCCACACATCTAACTCAGGTTTCAGCAGCACAATTGCCATAGGTAACCCATAACCACTGAGTGATTTCGATAGCGTCACTATATCCGGTTTTATTGCTGATGGCTCAAAACTGAAAAAGGTTCCCGTACGTCCACAACCAGCTTGAATATCGTCAACGATAAGCAGAATATCGTTTTTCTTACAGAGACGACTTAAGCGTTGCAACCACTCGTTGGACGCGCAATTTAAGCCGCCCTCGCCTTGGACAACCTCCAATAATACCGCAGCCGGTTTGTCTAAACCCGATGAGTTATCATTCAGCATATTTTCAAATAGCGACAGGCCATCAATATTGGCATAGCCATCATAAGGGAGCCGCGTCACGCCACCTAAGCTAAGCCCAGCGCCGCCTCGATGATGTTGATTTCCTGTTGCGGCAAGTGCGCCATAAGAGCAACCATGAAAGCCGTTAGTGAAAGCCACAATATTACTTCTACCCGTAGCTTTTCTGGCCAGCTTCATTGCCGCCTCTACAGCATTAGTCCCAGTTGGACCAGTAAACTGCACTTTGTAGTCGAGGTTTCTTGGTTCAAGAATGAGACTTTCAAATACCGCGAGGAACTCAGCCTTGGCAGAGGAGTGCATATCCAAGCCGTGAGTAATGCCGTCTTTATCAATGTACTCCAATAGCGCCTGCTTAAAGAGGGCGTTATTGTGACCATAATTTAACGAACCAGCTCCAGCCAAAAAATCTAAGTAGCGATCACCAGAATCGGTAAATAGCCAGCTCCCTTTTGCCGTAGAGAAAACCACGGGAAAGTGATTGGCATAAGATTGCACGTTTGATTCTTTCTTTTTAAAAATGTCCATAACGATGATAGTTATCCTGTTAAGTTAGAACGAGGTTTGAGCGGAATGCGGTACAAATACTCGGTATCATGTTCACCTTCAAAGTGACGAGTTTGATCGAGAAAGGTCGATACCTCTCCTTGCTCGCCATGTGCTCGATCAAACTTCTTAAAGAGGCTCCATGAACCTTGATTGTTTTTCGTGATAGTCGTTTCCAATACACGAACATCAGCCATAACGTCACGAGCGAGCAATTCATGTAACAAATGTGAGGCAAGTCCTAGCCCACGAGCATTTGGATGCACGGCCACTTGCCAAATAAACAATTCATCAGAATTGTCAGGCTTTAAATAGGCCGAAATAAACCCCACGGTTTCGCCATTTCTTTCCGCTAAGATGCAAGTCTCTTGAAAGTGAATCGCTTGTAGGAAATTACAGTATGAGGAGTTTTCATCTAAGGGAGGACATAGCCCAATCAAATCATGTACACGCTGCCCGTCGGCTTGATTAGGGGTACGAAACGTCCATTGTTCTGTCTTTGTTTGCATAATTTCCGGGTATGCAACCCAAGGTGCTGCTGTAATCATTGCCTGCCACATAAATAGTTAGAGCTCTAATTAAAAACCTCTATATAAACTAACAGTACAAATGGAAAATTCAACCAAAAAATTCAAAAAAATAGCAATAATAGATATAGAGTGCTGATTTAAAACGAATAAATAAGTTTGAACATTTAACTAAAAAACAACCAATTAGTTAGATGTGTAATCAAATAAAAGTAAGATAGCAGAGCGAATGTGATTGAACCTAGCGGCATTAGCAATCTGAGTCGTTTTTGCAGTTTGCATTTGCAGCCTGCAAAAATTTTCTTGGGGAAGTTTGAAAAAACAAGGAAACAATAGCAACTAAGCGCTATAAAACTTGGCACGTATGCTGCAATAACTATATCGACCCTTCTTAAGCCGAGGGTCACCTAGCCAACTGACGTTGTTAGTGAATACTCTTTGTTCACAATTTACATAGGCCAATCGCGAATATTGCGGTTGGCTTTTTTGTTTTCTGAGGGAGTGTGTTTACTGAGGGAAAACGTTAGAAGGGAACTTCAATTTGCATCATGACAACGCTGTCGAAATCTTCATGCCAACGATAGTCAAAACGCATGCGCGGCTCACCCGCTTTTTTCTCGCCAAAACCGATACTTAGCTGTAAGCCGTGACTCATTAACCACTCTTCGGTTGACATATCACTTTGCTCGTCAAGCAATTCAGAGGGTATCCAGACACCAAAGCCAATGTAGCTTGTGGCCAATTTCTGAGTAAACAGGGGATCCGAATCGGCTTTTAAAAACCAATCGGCCCAGTAAGAGGAGTCGGCTGGAGATTCTTCAAATAAACCTAAAGCCAGCAGTTGTTTCGATGCGTAACCCATACTATCTAATATAGAAAAGCAGACGCCCGATGCTGGTAACATTGTTGGGCTACTATCTGCACCTAGTGTTAATTCTAACTCTGGCGTTAATAATGAACCGGAATAGAGATCGCAAGCTTCCGTCAGCGACGAAAACATGATTAACGCACAAACAGCCACATTTAACTTCATGAATGCAAACAGCTCCGACCACGAAAAGGGCGTGGATTGTCTAGTAAAGTTTTCTTTGCTGCAAGATTTTCCTAACAGAGATAGTCGTTAAATCGGTAATATCTAAATTTTCAGCTAACCGCTGACGAATATCAGTACTACGAATCGCGACTTTTTCAGGACAGGCCATGACTGACCAGCGTTGCAAGATATCTTGAGCTTTATAGAATTTCGCAAAATTGAACAGATTATCCGGGCCCATTACAAAAGTAATGTCAGCATCAGGTAATTGTTTTTGCAGTAATGACAAAACAGCGTGAGTTGTGACGCTCTGCCCGGGCTGTTGCAGTTCCTCTTCGACTATTGAGCGTTGTATCTTATCTGACTGCAAATCATGAATAAAAGCATCAATAAGTTCACAACGGATCTCATAACTGAGCATCTGCTTACCCCAAGCGTGTGAAATGCTCGGTACCAACAGAATTAAATCGAAATGGCTTAGCGATTCAATCACACTTTTATGTCCTAAGCTCGGAGGGTTAAAAGCACTCCCAAAGACGGCAATTTTGGTCATAGCAATCCTATTCAAGTCTGAAAACCATTTTCTCGGTTTTCTAATCTGATGATTTCGGTATGATACACCAAAGATTTATATTGCTTGCAGGAAAAGGAACCCTAATGGAACAAATGATCCGTGATGAGATGCGTGTTCTCTCATCCATTGACCCTGTTTATGAAATTGAACGGCGCGTTGAGTTTATTAAACGCAAATTGGTTGAATCTGGTTGTAAGTCTTTAGTGCTTGGCATCAGTGGTGGCGTCGACTCAACAACGTGCGGCCGTCTAGCCCAGCTCGCCGTGACACAACTCAACCAAGAATACGCCGTTAACGATTATCAGTTTATCGCCGTTCGTTTACCCTATGGCGAACAAAAAGATGAGGATGAAGCGCAGCTTGCTCTCTCCTTCATTCAACCTACTCACTCAATTTCGGTCAACATTAAAGCGGGTGTAGATGGCCTGCACTCAGCCTCTCTTGATGCGCTACAAGGCACAAGCTTAACTCCAACTGACAGTGCCAAAATTGATTTCGTGAAAGGAAATGTAAAGGCGCGCGCTCGCATGGTCGCGCAGTACGAAATTGCAGGTTTTGTTGGTGCGTTAGTACTCGGCACGGATCATTCCGCAGAAAACATCACCGGTTTTTATACTAAATTTGGTGATGGCGCGTGTGATTTAGCACCACTTTTTGGCTTGAGTAAACGTCAAGTGCGCGCGGTAGCGGCTAAATTAGGCGCACCACAGCAATTGGTTCAAAAAACACCCACCGCGGATTTAGAAGAGCTCGCACCACAAAAAGCAGATGAAGATGCGTTAAACTTAAGTTATGACCAAATCGATGATTTTTTAGAAGGGAAGCCTGTTTCACAGCACGTGATTGACCGTCTTGTCGCGATTTACACAGCAACTCAGCATAAACGTCAACCGATCCCAACGTTGTACGATTGATCGACACAATCTCTCTATAACTCTCTACAAAAAGCACTAAAGCCAACTTCTCCGTTGGCTTTAGTGTTAAAGTCGACAATACAAGCTTGCACAAAGTGCCAAATTATTGACTCATTTTAATCAGTGATTTACCAATCAGCCACTCAAGCTCCCTTGCGCTCTCTTTGCCAAACTGTACAGCCACCGTTTTGTATAACCGATCGACACCGTTTGCTGCAAATTCATCCGCATTTTCAGTCGTCACAACATGATGAAATAATAAACGCAAAATAGCCAAAAATTGTGCATTTTCCAGCGCATTTATCCAGCTATTTGAAAAGCTTGAAAGGTCATTTTCAAAATCTAAATGCTCAACAAACAGCTTAAAAATCCGCCCATCTAAAGCGGCCGTAAAATCGGTTTTCTTTGGAAAATGGTGGCTAATCCCCGTTCGTGAAACCCCTGTTTGCTGACTCAACGTGGTATACGACATTTTGTCGTAACCCAGTCTCAATAGCTGATCGACAACAGCATCCATTATTCTCTGAATGGTGATTTCAGTATCTTCTTTACTACGCTTTGGCATGGTCCAGACTCTTCTCTTTTTTATTAATCCATCTAACTCAATTGCGATGATAGTGCCGTTTCGCGAATCACCCCTCGTGGTATGGCATTTTCTGTCTAAAAAACCATCCTTTAAAACAGTAAATTCAAACCAGAATTATCTTGTTAAAAGCGTTATCTACTGGCTTGTTACTGTCACTCCTTTAGCTATCACTAATAAAACTTAAATTTCCAGTTTATTAGTCATCACCACTAATGGATGAAGCGCAATTTATAATATTAATAATTGTTTCAACCGAATAATCTTACAATCATCAACAATTCGCAACGAACTGAACACTGTTCTGACAAATTTATGACACAAAAACTAGTGATTATTTGAGCAGTATCACACTCATTAATTCATAACGATGGCTAAAAACTTTCGAACAACCAAAATAAGACGCGATTTACCCCAAACCTGATTGGCTTTTTGTGGCTGATAAACGATTTGCCCGTTAGAATGTCCATACATTTACTAAGAGGATTCACAATGAGTATCGAAAAAGACGTTGATATCCAAGTCTGCGAAGCATGTGGCTGCGCTGGCGAAATTGGCTTTATTATCAAAGAAGGTGATGAAGTTGCCGAAGTGATGGTCATGGCCCCCAACAAAGCTCAGCTAGAAGCTGAATTTGAGAAGTACCTCGCTCTTGCCAAACAGGTTTCAGATAATGTTGAGTTTGAAGTTTCACCGTTAGACGATAACTCTACTGAATTGCATGCACGTTTCAAATTTGAAGTCAGTGCCGAAAAACTTATTTTTGAACTGAAGTCGCGCTCTTTGGCTCGTTAATCTAATTGCTCTTAGCGGGCCTAATCATGGCTCGCTTTTTTATCGCCCAAGCACTTTGCTTTCTCATCCTAGGCAATGCATTATTGAAGCTTAACCGTAATCTGCCGATACTCTAGGTATCGTGTCTTCATCTGCAGGCTTTATGAATAAGTTTTCGCTTTTACTAACATTATGCAACCTTCTCTATGCCTCTTGTGCATGGTCACAGCCGCTCGATCAATATCAAATCCTTAACCACCTTGATAACTATGGCAATCTCTATTTGCGTAATAAACCCTACACAACACTACCCGAAAATCTCACGCTCAAAGGCAACCTAAATATTGCTAAGACATCGATAAAATCCCTGCCTAAGGGCTTGAATGTGCAGGGTAGTTTAGAAGCATCTAATAGCTTGCTAGAGAATATTCCAAAAGGTACCACCATTCGTGGTTATGCGAACTTACTGGGTAGTAAAATCAAATCGTGGCCAATGAGAATCAAGGTCGGTGGTTACCTGAATTTCACGGATACACCGCTTGAAACGCTGCCTGCGAATCTCTTAGTCAAGGGGGATTTGAGCGTAATTCGAACGCCATTAACCCAATTGCCCGAAGGTTTGGTTGTGGAAGGGAGTTTGTTTATTGGCGGTTCCAAAATCACCGAATTTCCTGACACGATGACCGTCAATGGCAATATTTATTTGGGAGGTAATGTCATCAGTAAATGGCCAAGCAAACTGACCCTTGGCGGCGCGGTCGCAAGATAGGCTAGAAAAAGAGAAGAGAAGAAGCCGTGAGCCCCTCTCTTCATCGTTTAATGATTATTGCTGATTCTTTACTGGGTTGGCGTAGCTATCGAGTAAATAGCGCTGTGCCCCTTCAGGGATCTGAGTCAGCTTGCTTTCTAAGTGAGCGCGGATATCTGGCGTGATATCACTACTTTCTATCCCAGCCGCTAACTTATTGATCGGGAATAATTTGTAGTTTGCGTGAATTTGGCGATCGATCTCTTGCGCCAATACTTCTGGCGTTTCAAATGCTTGAGTAATCACTTCACCAAAGCCAACATGCACTCGGCCTTTCTCACCGACAATACCTTGGACAATGCTTTCAATATCTTCAAATTCCCCTTTTTCATAACGCCCATGCGTCGCTTTTTCATATAACTCACACGCTTTGGCCATATCACACGGATCGTTTTCATATGAAATCGCGACCGGGACAATTTTGAGCGATTGAATATACTGAGCAAACTCTATTTTCTGCTTGCGCCCTTCCACATGGAACATTTTCAAAATGGCCGGATCGGTAAAATCGTTACCATCTTTTGCTCGTCCCTCTTTTTGCGCTATCCAGATAGAATTTCCAGTTTCAAGTGAGTGTTTAATGTAAGCAGATAAGGTACTGAGCGCTTTCATCATCTCGCGCGGGCCTTTAGCCGAGCGTTTCACAATAAAGCTCTTATTAAGACGCATCAGCTCTGTAGCACAAGGCTTTTTCAATAAGTTATCACCAATCGCAATACGTACAGTTTTATGCCCAGACATATACAGACCATAGTTGACCAATGCTGGGTCCATCGCGATATCACGGTGGTTCGAGATAAATAAATAAGCCGTCTGTTTATCCAATTTATCGAGACCACTGAAGGTGACACCTTGTGTCGTTGATTCTAGTGTTTTCGTGAGGTATTTCTTCACTTCAAGTTGGATTGCTTCCACGGACGTGAGTTTGGCCCATTTAAACTTTAAGTATGCTTTTACAAAAGGGCTCAGTATCGATTTTAGCCAAGCAGATCGTTTGTCAAAACGATGTTGCAAAATAGCTGAGATAAATTCTTCATCATTAATTAAACGGTCAATAGCCGCTGGAATCTCATCGTCGTTGTAAGGACGGATATCTACATAAGGATCAGTTGTGGTGGTCATATATTCATACATCAAATAAAAAGCTGGCTCATTCTACGCATAGTTGACGTAGCTCGCAGCTACAGTCGTAACAGATTCACTAAGGTCAGACCAGAATAAGGTGATTTTAGTTCGCATATTTGGCATTTTCTGTGAGACAAGGTACTCTTAGCGCCCCAAAATCAGTGAGAAGTACCATGAACTACGCGATTCAATTTGAAGCCTTACTGTCTGCTAACTTAGTTGTCACCCCTCGCAAGAAAGTCATCAAACACAGTTTGATTCGAGTAATGAGCGGATTAGTACTGTGTAAACTTGGCAAACATGAATATTCAGTTGAAGCAAAGCAGAGTTTTTGGATCCCTTTTGACTGTTTATGCTCGCTGACTATTTTTCCTAATACGCAGTGGCAGCGTGTCGATTTTTCAGTACGTTTAACCGCCGATTTTTCCCATCAAGCGGGTTACGTCACCTTATCTGAACTGAGCCAAGCCGCTTGTGATCACCTGAGTCAATGTCAACCTAACGATGAAATCTATTCGCACCTTCTTCATGTACTAAAAAGTGAAGCCACGCATTTTAAACCCAAATTATCGTTAAACAACTTCAGCGAAAAGCTATCAGCGTGGCAACCACATCAAGTAAGTGAGCTACCAATTGAATGTCAAATAGCACTACGTGTTCGTGAGGCACAAAAGCGCAAACTGTCTGGCATCAAGCTGAACCAAATCGTCGATGAGCTTTTCCAAGGAAATGAACAAGAGTGCCAACAACTTGCGCTTTTAGTTCTCGGGCGAAATTTGTAATTTTTCGCTTAAAAATGGATTGTTTACTGGCTGAATGATTAATCCCTAACTATACATTTATTAATAATATTAATATTTATTGATGGAAGGGATTGCCATGAAATTCAGCCATAAGATCGTCGCGGCGTCATCTTTGCTGCTGTTGGTCACCGTTACTC
>NZ_CAWNMR010000030.1:0-19734 GCF_963875615.1 Vibrio sp. V09_P4A23P171 | reverse complement strand
ATTGTAATACCGCGCTCGCGCTCTTCTGGAGCGTTATCGATAGATGCGAAGTCTTTCGCTTCACCACCGTACACTTTTGCAAGTGTAGTACAGATAGCAGCAGTTAGAGTTGTTTTACCGTGGTCAACGTGGCCGATAGTACCAACGTTTACGTGCGGTTTCGTACGTTCAAATTTTGCTTTAGACACGATCGTGTTCCTTCCTAGTTATGATTCGTCTTGAGTCACATATAGCTCAAGACGCGCCAGAAATTGCTATTTTATGCGCCAACTCTCATCAGCGCAATAGATTCGTTATTAAACAAATAACAGTTAACCACGTTCTGCAATGATTGCTTCTGCAACATTTTTTGGCACATCAGCGTACTCTGCAAACTCCATGGAGTAAGAGGCGCGACCCTGAGTGGCAGACCGTAAGTCTGTTGCATAACCAAACATTTCCGATAGAGGGACTCTAGCATGGATAATCTTAAGGCCTGCATGGCCTTCATCCATACCTTCAATCATGCCGCGACGACGGTTTAAGTCACCCACAACATCACCCATCCAATCTTCTGGAGTAGTTACTTCAACTTTCATCATTGGTTCAAGAAGAACAGGCTGCGCTTCTAAAGCACCTTTCTTGAACGCCATCGAACCAGCAATCTTAAACGCCATCTCGCTTGAGTCGACATCATGATATGAACCATCGAATAATGTCGCTTTCACATCCAGAATCGGATAACCAGCTAACACACCGTTGTTCATTTGCTCTTCGATACCTTTCGCAACCGAGCTGATGTATTCCTTAGGAATCACACCACCAACGATTTCGTCGACAAAGACAAAGCCTTCGCCGAGTTCCGCAGGTTCAATCTTAAGCCAAACGTGACCATATTGACCACGACCACCAGATTGACGAACGAACTTGCCTTCTACTTCCGCTTTTCCACGGATAGTTTCGCGGTAAGCCACTTGTGGTTTACCAACGTTACAGTCCACACTGAACTCACGCTTCATGCGATCAACAATGATGTCTAGGTGAAGCTCACCCATACCAGAGATCAACGTTTGACCTGTTTCCTTATCGGTTTCGACACGGAAAGATGGGTCTTCTGCAGCCAGTTTACCTAGCGCAATACCCATTTTTTCTTGGTCAGCTTTAGAGCGAGGCTCTACCGCAATTTGAATCACTGGCTCAGGGAATTCCATGCGCTCAAGAACCACTTTGTGGTCTGGGTTACACAGCGTATCGCCTGTAGTGACATCTTTTAAGCCGATCGCAGCCGCAATATCGCCAGCACGAACTTCTTTAATCTCTTCACGTTTGTTGGCATGCATCTGTACGATACGACCAAAACGTTCTTTTTTCTGTTTCACTGAGTTGTAAACGGCATCGCCAGAGTTCACCACACCAGAGTAAACACGCATAAAAGTCAATGTGCCAACAAATGGGTCAGTGGCAATCTTAAATGCAAGTGCCGAGAATGGTTCGTTGTCGTCAGCGTGACGTTCTACTTCGTTCTCGTTTTCATCCACGCCTTTAATGGCTGGTACATCTACCGGTGAAGGCAAATATTCAACAACCGCATCCAATACCGCTTGTACGCCTTTATTTTTAAAGGCACTACCACAAGTGGCCAATACGATTTCATTGTTAATGGTACGAGTCCGTAGCGCTTGTTTGATTTCCGCTTCTGTCAGCTCGCCGTCTTCAAGATACTTTTCCATTAACTCTTCACTAGCTTCCGCTGCCGCTTCTACTAGGTTGTTGTGCCATTCTTCGGCCAACTCAAGCATATCTTCTGGAATGTCTTCGTAAGTAAACGTCATGCCTTGATCGGCTTCATTCCAGTTGATGGCTTTCATCTTGATAAGGTCGATGACACCTTTGAACTCTTCTTCCGCACCAATATTTAATTGAATAGGAACAGGAGTCGCACCAAGACGATGTTTAATTTGGTTTACAACGCGTAAAAAGTCTGCGCCAGCACGGTCCATTTTATTAACGAACACCATGCGAGGAACACCGTATTTGTCAGCTTGACGCCATACAGTTTCAGACTGGGGTTCAACACCAGATGAGCCACAGAATACAACCACTGCACCATCAAGCACACGAAGTGAACGCTCTACTTCAATTGTAAAGTCAACGTGTCCTGGGGTATCAATGATGTTTACGCGATGATCTTGGAACTGTGCTTCCATACCACGCCAGAAGGTTGTCGTAGCAGCAGAAGTGATAGTGATACCACGTTCTTGCTCCTGCTCCATCCAGTCCATGGTTGCAGCACCATCGTGAACTTCGCCGATTTTGTGAGAAAGGCCAGTGTAGAACAGAATACGCTCAGTAGTGGTTGTTTTACCTGCATCTACGTGAGCACAGATACCGATGTTGCGGTAGCGCTCAATAGGAGTTTTCCGAGCCACGATTGTATCCTCTTACTAAGGTAATCCTTAGAGTATGAAAATGTGCTGCGAGAGAACCTCGCAGCACAGAAGGTATTACCAGCGGTAATGAGCGAATGCTTTGTTCGCTTCTGCCATACGGTGAACGTCTTCACGTTTCTTAACAGCAGTACCTTTATTTTCTGACGCGTCTAGCATTTCAGCAGCTAGGCGAGCAGCCATAGATTTTTCACCACGCTTACGCGCAGCATCAACTACCCAACGCATAGCAAGTGCGTTACGGCGAACCGGACGTACTTCTACTGGCACTTGGTAAGTTGAACCACCCACGCGGCGAGATTTAACTTCGACCGCTGGACGTACGTTTTCAAGAGCTTCTTCAAATACAGCTAAGTGACCTTTGCCAGATTTCTCAGCCATAGTGTCTAGTGCAGTGTAAACAATTTTCTCTGCAGTAGATTTTTTACCGTCAACCATAAGAATGTTAACGAATTTTGCCAGCAGTTCAGACTTGAACTTTGGATCTGGAAGGATCTTACGCTGACCAATAACGCGACGACGTGGCATGGATATTCTCCGTTGTCTTTTTCAGGTTATCCAAAACTTTTCAGTTTCTTCAAAAATTAAATAATTTAGTGTTTGGCCTTACTTAACGGAAATCCATTAAGATTTAGGACGTTTCACACCGTATTTAGAACGAGCTTGTTTACGGTCGTTTACGCCTGCACAGTCAAGTGCACCACGGATTGTGTGGTAACGCACACCTGGAAGGTCTTTTACACGACCGCCACGGATAAGAACAACTGAGTGCTCTTGAAGGTTGTGACCTTCACCGCCGATGTACGAAGTCACTTCGAAGCCGTTCGTTAGACGAACACGACATACTTTACGAAGTGCTGAGTTAGGTTTTTTAGGTGTAGTAGTGTAAACACGTGTACATACACCACGTTTTTGTGGGCACGCTTCTAGTGCTGGCACGTTGCTTTTAACAACTTGCTTTACACGAGGATTGCGGACCAACTGGTTAATAGTTGCCATTAACTAGCTCCTGAATTTACTTAAAGTAAGCTTTGTGAAAAATCTAGTCCCTAGTGCACTTAGTACAAATAGGGACGCAAAATTCTATGCAGCAGTGAGAGGTGTGTCAAGAAATATACAGATCTTTTTTAACCACCATAAGTAAAGGGTGGGTAATAGAGGGGTAATAGTGATAAGAAAATCTACCAAGTGATTGATTTTTCATAGTTAGTAGTAAGTTCAACCAAACCAGAGAAATCCACTTTGGTAATTTGTACTGAGCAGAGATCCTGCACCCCACGCGCGCAGAGATCCTCAAGTAAGACATAAACCCTGTTCAGATCGTTGAGTAGTAAAAAAGAGCCCGCACTAGGGTTACTCATATAAACCGCTTCTTCAACCAAGATAATACTATCCTCAGCCAAACAATAACGCTGCGCTAAGGCCAGTTTTGCCGTGTCTTTTACAATATGCAGCATAGGTACACCTTAGAAAGTTAGTACTTGATCGCACTCGTGAAGTAACTGAGCGATTTGCTGAGGTGATTTTTTTTTAACATCAATTACCCATTGAGCCGATGCTAACCCCAATTCTTCAACGCTTTGCTCACACAGATAAAGGTGTTCAATATCGTATAACTCAAGCAGTTTAAACGCACTGATGTAATCACGGCTAAGCAGTTGTTGCGGTGATTGGTTGGCGACGATTTGCGCCACACCAAGCCCAACAAAAAAGAGCGAGATCGCATCACAATAGGCAGAGGCTGCCAGTACAGCATCCAGCCCTTCTCTTCCAGCCGAACTAGAATGAGGCGAAGAATGAAAAACAAAACCGATTTTTTTCAAAACTGTACCACTCGATCTTGAGTTAATAACGCTTCAGCCAAACTTCCTAACCCAGTTTGTGCAAAACCTTGTGCCAAATTATGCGCAGTGAGCTGGTGTTGCTGAGCTTCATTTTCACTGATAATGCCACGACGTAACGCTGCAGCAACACAGGTTTCTAAGCGTACATGGTGTTCAGTAGCTAGCCTCTGCCATGCTTTCACAAGATCAAACTCATCGTTCGCAGGCGCGGTGATCGCAGAGCCATTGAAAACACCATCTTGATAAAAAAATACTTGCTTGAGTGAATGCCCTTTTTCTAGCAATGCACAGGCAAACAGATAAGCACTACGCGCTGCCTGTGTGCCATACACTGAGCCATTGACCAATAATGTGTAACTCAATACTGGCTCCACTAACATTCATCTCCGGTCTTGCGTTGGCGAATGTAGAGATAAACAGTATGTTTAGAGATATTGAGCCGATCAGCTACGCGGTTAATCGCATCTTTGATGTCAAAAATGCCTTTGTCGTACAGCTCCATCACAATCTGACGGTTCTTGGTATTGTTAGACACTGATTTATCGGCGTTGATCTCTTCGATGGTACGCTCTACCGTCTGATCCACCAGCTCTTCAACATCACTGGCAAAGTTAACCGATGAGGCGGCTTCCTGAGCTTCCAGAGTCGGCATGAATGATTGCAGAACTTGTGAGAACGGAGCATCTAAATTGACGTTGATACAAAGTAAGCCAATGACTCGGTTATCACCATTACGAATCGCGACCGTAATCGATTTCATCAACACACCACCCTTGGCGCGAGAGAAATACGATCGTGAGAAGTTACGCTCCGATCCTTCAATATCTTTCAACATACGCAGTGCAAGATCGGTGATCGGGGAACCCACTTGACGTCCCGTGTTTTCACCATTGGCAATTTTAATCGCCGAGGTATTGAGATCTTCCAATGAGTGCAGAACGATCTCACAAAAAGGACCAATCAGGCTGGCGATACCGTCAACCACAGCTTCATAAGATCGAAGAATGATTTTATCGTGATCACTAAATGGCATCACGTGCACGGATTCCATTTCAAGCAACATATCCGCGTTTAAAGTTTCTGTCGTTGTCACTGTTATCTAGCCTTAGAGCGAAAAATCAACAAATTGACGTAAGTTTATCAGAAAATTTTAATCGAAAACTCTGTTAAGTCACTAACAAGTGATTTAGGACAACTAATTAGTGAGTCGTTAGAGACAGAAAAGGCCTGATTCATCAGGCCTTTGAGCTGGTTACAACGGTTCAACAATGGCTGATATTATTTAGCCGCATCGCTACCGTTATCAATTTTTAGCAACTCCACTTCAAACACAAGTGTTGAGTTTGCTGGAATAGTCGGTGTGTCTTGCTCACCGTAAGCCAGTTGCGGCGGGATAACAAACTTGTATTTTGCTCCCACTTGCATCAGTTGCACACCTTCTGTCCAACCAGGAATAACCCGATTGAGTGGGAATGTCGCTGGCTCACCACGATCATACGAGCTATCAAATTGAGTACCGTCAGCCAGTGTCCCTTTGTAATGCACTTGAACAGTATCGGTCTCTTTTGGTGACTCACCTTTTGCTGGCGTCAGTACTTGGTACAGTAAACCAGATTCAGTTTTCTTTACGCCATCTTGTTTTTCAAATTCAGCGCGGAATTCATCACCAGCTTTTTCAGCAGCAGCCGCTTTTTCAGCGGCTTTCGCTTGCATGGTTTCAGAAACGCGTTTATCTAGAGCTTCTAGCGCTGCGCGTGTCTCTTCTTCACTCAACTCAGCATTGCCCGCAAAGACATGTTCAATCCCTTTTAGAACCAGATCTTTATTCAGATTGATACCAATTTCGGCTGGTTTTTCAATGCTGGTGCTGAGGTAATTTGCAAAAGAGACGCCAATCGCGTAAGCCGCTTTGTCATCTTCTGTTTTAAAGTGAACCGTTTTTCCCGCTTCCGTTTGTACTTGTTCTGCTGCAGGTGCTGCTTCAGTTTTCGGGGCTTCATCTTTCTGGCAGCCAACTGCAAGCATGACGGTTGCCGCAAGCAGTGACACTTTAAACAATGATTTCATTTATTTCTCCAATTTGTAGGCAAACCTTTTGTTATTACGCACAAATTTCGGTGAAAAACTGGTGCGCTAAACAGAGTTGTACCAATATAGCGATATGTTGATAGATTGTCTTTACACTCAAAGCGGATAATTAGACTTGATGCGAATAATTTCTCATTCAATCCTAGGTTGCATTGTCATCTTGATGTTAAATGGCTGTTTTTTCTCTAACAGCGATGTACAACGTTGGGATATAGAACCAAACGGTTCGACCAGTTTCGGTTTAAGCCGCGATGGTCGTTTTGCGCTACTCTATTCCAAACAAAGACAACTCGTTCTATGGGATCTTGAACAAAACAAAACCTTAGCCGAATTGGGACCTCAAGACCCACAAGCCAATACCGTTTCCCATATTCGACTCTCCGATAATGGCCGTTTTGCCGTGACCGCTAGCCAAATTAACTTTGCCGTATGGGACTTAGGTTGGACACAAGCTCAAGGTTTGTGGTCCATCTCCGATGGGCTGATCCGAGACATTGACATTGCCAATAACGGAAAACAAGTTCTACTCGGTTTATCCAATGGTAAAGCGATTTACGTCGATTTAGTCACTGGACGTCGACTAGAGTTCCTTGCTCATCGAGAAAAAGTGAATTCTGTCGCCCTATCGCCCAATGGCCGCTTTGCTCTGACGGGAGGTAATGATTATTTTGCCTACCTTTGGGATACGCAAAGTGGGCAAATTTTACGATCGTTTGAACATGAGCAGCGGGTGAATCGAGTAGCGCTGCAGCGAGAGGGAAAATTAGCCTTTACCTCCGATGGTGGTAATCAATCCATTATTTGGGATCTCTCCTCGGGTAAGGAACAGGCGAAATTGCGCAGTTTTTCACGACAATTGATTTTCTCTACGGCGCGTTTTTCCGATGATGGCAGGTTGCTTGTGACAGGGAATCCTTCAAGCCAAGTCGCGGTTTGGGATACTCAAAGTGGTAAAAAACAGCAAGGATTCGAAGTAGAACCGCTAAAAGATGCTCGCCCACCCACTGCGGTGGTGTATGATGCGGCCTTTGATCATCAGCAACGAATTATTACCGGAAGCTCTGCAGGTATTGCTCAAGCTTGGAAACTCGACGATTAGTTATGAACGATAAGTATATTCAGCAATTAGAACAGCGTGTTAGTGACTTGGAATGCCAACTTGCTTTCCAAGAACAAACCATTGATGAACTCAATCAAGCATTATCAACACAGCAGCTCATGCTAACGAAAATGCAAGACCAAATGAAATATGTGGCTGGTAAAGTCAAAAATATGGATGCCTCACATTTAGCGGATCCATCAGAAGAGACTCCACCACCTCACTATTGATAGTGATGATACTGATAGTGATAAACTGATCATAATAAATCGGTTACCGCGCTATTGTGCATCACTATCGTGCGAAGTAGTAAGCAATGATGCCTCCTGCAACGACGAGACAACCACCGATGCGGCGCAGTTGATGATCGGGCTGCTGGCTGAGCTCTGCCACCATCTTTCTCCAGCCATTAGGGGCGATTAACGGTCCAATACCTTCTGCAATTAACACCAGCCCCACAGCAAGCCAGATTGAATTCGACATAGTGCCTTCTCTCTTAAAGCCATAAACGACAAAGGCTCCCTGAAGGAGCCTTTGAATAAACAACGGTCAATTATTTCGTTGTCAAACCTTTGGTGTTATTCATGTACTTGAAGAAATCACTCTTAGGATCAAGCACCAAGATATCACTCTTCTCGCTAAATGATTTCTCATAGGCTTTCAGCGAACGTAAGAACCCGTAAAACTCAGGATCTTTACTGTACACATCTGAGTAAATCTTCGCTGCTTTAGCATCAGCATCACCGCGAGTTACGCGAGCCGTTTTATCCGCTTCCGCTAAGATAGTCGCCACTTCAAGTTCAGCTTGAGCACGAATGACTTCGGCTTTTTCACGACCTTGAGAGCGGTGTTTACGAGCTACTGACTCACGTTCAGCACGCATACGACGATAGATAGACTCACTGATCTCATCTGGGAGGTTGATTTTCTTAATACGGAAATCAACCACTCTCACGCCTAAATCTTTCAGTGCGCCTTTACGCGTATCTTCCAACACATTTTCCATCACTTGGTCACGCTGACCATCGATTTCCAATGCTTGTTTCGCAGCCTCAGTCGTGACGACTTCATCATCAGCACTTTCCGGCAAGACATCTTTATTACGTGGGCCTGAAACAATTTGTTTGATTTCACGAGAACCGATTTCAGAACGAAGAATGTCTGTCACTTTACGCTCTAACAGTGCTTGTGCCGTCAATGCATTGCCACCACCCGTTGCCAAGTAGTATTGACCAAAGTCTTCAATACGCCATTTGACATAGGTATCGATGATCACATCTTTTTTCTCTGAAGTCACGAAACGGTCAGAGCGGCCATCCATTGTTTGGATGCGCGCATCTAACGTTCTTACTCGATCAAACAGTGGCATTTTAAAATGCAAACCCGGTTCGTAGATTCGAGCAATTTCATTGTTATCTTTCAGAATACGACCGAAACGGACGACAATACCGCGCTCACCTTCAGGAATCACAAACAGCGACATCAACATCAATACCAGTGCAATCACTAATACTGGGATCATTAACTTACGCATTACTAGTATCTCCCTTGACGTGTATTGCTAGAGCGAGACGG
The DNA here is from genome assembly GCF_963875615.1 of Vibrio sp. V09_P4A23P171. Classification (NCBI taxonomy): domain Bacteria; kingdom Pseudomonadati; phylum Pseudomonadota; class Gammaproteobacteria; order Vibrionales; family Vibrionaceae; genus Vibrio; species Vibrio sp. V09_P4A23P171. The sequence goes on along the minus strand of NZ_CAWNMR010000030.1, from coordinate 10,702 downwards.
TGTATTACCTGTATCACTGCTGGTTGGTGAATCAAGCTCTATCTGATCATAGGTTGATGATGATTTATCTTGACGTTTGGTGTCATTCTTACTGTCTTGGCCTGTAATTCGATCCAACGGTAGATAAAGCATATTGCCACTGGATTCTGAATCAATTAGCACTTTAGATGTGTTTGAATACACCTCTTCCATAGTATCTAGGTAGAGACGATTACGTGTCACATCTGGCGCGGCTTGATACTCAGGGAGCAGTTTTTCAAACTGTGCCACTTGACCCAATGCTTCGTTAATCGTGCGTTCTGTATAACCTTGCGCTTCTTTCTTCAAACGTTCTGCTCGGCCTGTTGCTTTAGGCAGGATTTCGTTCTTATACGCTTCAGATTCACGAATGAAACGCTCTTCATCTTCTCGCGCCGCAATCGCATCATCGAACGCATCTTTCACTTGCTCTGGCGGACGAGCCGACTGGAAGTTGACATCGACAATCATTAAGCCCATATCATAGCTATCAATGATTTGATTCAAGGTCGTTTGGGTACTTTGACGAATTTGCTGACGGCCACTGGTTAAGATACTGTCCATCAAAGAATCACCAACCACGGCACGTAATGCTGAATCAGTTGCTTGGCGTAAGCTATCGTCAGCATTAGTCACACGATACAAGTACTTGTATGGATCAGACACGCGATATTGTACATCCATGCCAACAGTGACCACGTTTTCATCTTTGGTTAGCATCAAACCCGATGCACGTAGTGAGCGAATCGCTTGTACGTTAACGGCCGTCACTTCATCAACAAAGCGAGGACGCCAGTTCAAACCTGGATCAACGATGCGATCATACTTACCTAAACGCAGCACGACGCCACGCTCAGCTTCACCAATCGTATAGAAACCAGAAAAGAACCACACCGCAACTGCGATTGCTGCAATGACTCCAAAGCCAATTGCGCTACCACCAGAGAATGAAGGGCCTTTACCGCCTTTCTTACCAAATCGTCCGCCCAGTTTCTGGCTCAGTTTATTGAAAACCTCATCCAAATCTGGCGGTCCTTGATCACGGCCACCTTTATTTTTGTCACCACGATTATTACCCCAAGGGTCATTATCGCGGCCATTGTTGCCGTTGTTATTACCGGGCTCATTCCACGCCATTAGAAAGCTCCATCATTTGATATGACGTTATACTGTAGCAGTCCTTTAAGTAACTATAAAGTCACGCAAAACTGCTTCTTCTCTTTTTTCTAGTCTAAACCAATCAACTTGCTGCATACGAATGTTAATCAACAAATTACCATCTGGATCATATTCTTCTTGTTGAATACATTTCATTTGTGAAAATGCACTACGAATGCGACCTTGGTGCAGTGGTGGAATACACAATTGATATTGAATGACTTGACTCGCTAATCGCTCTGTCAATGCTTCGAAAAGCAGATCAATACCCTGTCCATCCATGGCTGATAACCACACGGTTCTCGGTATTCCCTCATCATCTTTTTCGATGCGAGGTTGTTGGCCTTCTAGATTATCGATCTTGTTCATGACGACAAGCGTTGGCACCTCATGGGCGTCAATCTCTTCTAATACATCATGGACGGCTTTGATATTCTCACGAAAACGCTCATCACTGGCATCAACAACATGTAACAAAATGTCAGCTTCTTGAGTTTCTTGTAACGTGGCTTTAAATGCTGCAACTAAATCGTGCGGCAGATGACGAATAAATCCTACGGTGTCAGCGAGAACGGCAGTACCAACGTCCGCCAATTCGATTTTCCGCAAGGTAGGATCTAGGGTTGCAAACAGTTGATCGGCTGCATAAACCCCAGCTTCAGTAATGCGATTAAATAACGTTGATTTCCCCGCATTGGTATAACCCACTAGCGATATGGTGGGAATCTCAGCTCGATTTCGAGCTCGGCGTCCTTGTTCTCGCTGCTTCGCGACTTTCTCTAAGCGGCGTAATATCGCTTTAATACGTTCACGCAATAAACGTCTGTCGGTTTCTAGCTGCGTTTCACCAGGTCCACGTAAGCCTATACCGCCTTTTTGTCGCTCAAGGTGCGTCCAACCACGAATTAATCGCGTAGAGATGTGGCGTAATTGTGCCAGCTCTACTTGCAACTTCCCTTCATGGGTTCGTGCTCGTTGGGCAAAAATATCGAGGATGAGGCCAGTACGGTCAATCACTCGACATTGGCATAGTTGTTCAAGATTACGTTCTTGGGCAGGAGAAAGGGCGTGGTTGAAGATCACCACATCCGCTTCAACAAGTTGAACCGCATGCGCTATCTCTTGGGCTTTACCCTCACCGACATAATATTTAGGGTGTGGAGTTTGACGGCTGCCAGTAATAATTTGCAGTGTCGACACTCCAGCAGAAGAAACCAGCATTTCACACTCGCTGAGATCATCCCACTCACCCTTTTGCGTGAAGTTGATATGAACAAGTACCGCTCGCTCACCGGCTTCGTAACGGTCAAACAAGCAACCAACTCCTTTGTAAGTAAATAATACTAATCAGAGAATCACTCTTCTGATTTGTCTGATGGACGATCAGACCCAGTGCGTGGCTCAGCAGTGTGGTGGCTCACTGCACGTGCAGGAACAACCGTTGAAATCGCATGCTTATACACCATTTGATTGACTGTGTTTTTCAGTAAGATCACAAATTGATCAAAGGATTCAATCTGACCTTGAAGCTTAATTCCGTTCACAAGGTAGATGGATACTGGAATGCGCTCACGACGTAGTGCATTTAAGAATGGGTCTTGTAGAGATTGCCCCTTAGCCATTTTATTTTCCTTATTTGTATTTTGTTGTAGTTATTTAGCTAGTGGTGCACTGCATTATTGGTGCGGCCTTTGCATCTGAGCTAAATGAATAAAAACCCCGTTGCTACTTGTTATGACGGCGATAATGCCAAATATCAAGTAACGGATCCTTTACAGGGTACATCACGCAAAAGCGATCACATTATACACAGCTAACTCCATCAGATGCTATGGCATTTGAGAGAGTTTCTACTGCATGATCAATGTTTTCGCTATCTAACCAAGTTAAATCATCCCAGCTGCGTAACCAGGTGATCTGACGCTTGGCCAATTGACGGGTTGCACAGATTCCACGATATACCGCTTCCTCTAACGTACAATTCCCATCCAAATAGTCCCACATCTGTCGATAACCAACACAGCGAATCGATGGCAAATCCGGATGAAGATCGTTTCGAGCATAAAGTGCTTTCATTTCTTCTTCAAATCCAGCTTCGATCATCTTTTCAAACCTGAGTTCGATTCGACGGTGGAGCTCAGCCCTTTCCTTGGGAGCTATAGCAAACTGCTTAACTCGAAATGGCAGGCTTTCACCTTTCGTTTGAGTTAACTCTGTAAGAGTTTTACCTGAAATTCGGTAAACTTCCAATGCTCGTGACAATCTTTGTGGATCATTAGGATGAATTCTTGCCGCCGAAACCGGATCAATCGTTTGTAATTGATCGTGTAACTGACCCCAACCATGCTCCAAAGCCTCTTGCTCAATTTGTTGCCGTATCTCAGGTTTAGCCGCAGGAAGTGGCGAAAGCCCTTCAAGTAGAGCCTTGTAATACAACATAGTTCCCCCAACGAGCAGAGGAATTTTACCTTGCGCGGTAATATCATGCATTGCAAGTAATGCATCGCGACGAAAATCCGCCGCCGAATAGGCTTCACTTGGATCCAAAATATCGATCAGACGATGAGGAGCGAGTGCCAGTTCATGCGCATTAGGTTTGGCGGTGCCAATATCCATGCCTTTGTAGATCAGCGCCGAGTCGACACTGATGATTTCCACTGGGTATTTTTGGCGCAAACGAATCGCCAAATCTGTTTTACCTGATGCGGTCGGGCCCATTAAAAACAGAGCCAATGGTTGTGTTTGATTCATCATTCTTTTAATTCGTTATGCCAACAAGGCCGCTATGGTGGTGGAAAAATCAACGGGGCGGACAAAACTCGCATCATGAAGAGGAAGCTGCCCTTGCCAAAGCTGTTCAAGTTCCGAAATCATTTGGATGGCTTCAGACAAAGTGTAGTCACTTTTCACCACAGTGATGTGTTCAGCCAGCCAATCGGCAACAAGATCCACCGTAATAGGTTCATCATCAGCCGTAAAATTAGCGGACACGTAAGATAGCAGATCTGGGATTAAGTTTTGCAGGTTTTGTTGCCTCAACGGTTGAGGTACGCCCATCACCATGATGCTTGAACCATGACGTTCTTTAAGCTCAATCCCTAGCGTATTCAACATCGGCTGGCAATGCGCTAACGCTTGATGTTCTTGTGCTGAGAGCTTTATGGAGAGCGGCACGAGTAAGGGTTGGCTTTTCAAGCCGCCTTGTTCGGTATGCAACTGGCCGCGAGTTTTCAGCCATGCTCCTTTGATAAGAGAAAGCAATACGACGCCCTGTTTGGACCCCATTAACAGGTACTGCCCTTTGATTACTGCAATAGCTTTACCCAACTGTTCGAGCTGCAGCATTTCACCTTGATCTTGATGTGCGATAGGAGAAAGTTCGACTGCTGAAGCTGGCGGTTGAGTTGCCATCAGCTCTTGATAGAGCTTCACTTCCCCGCTCGAAGGTGAGCCCGTTGGCTGGCGCTCAGCTTTCGCCCGAGAAGAAGATGGAGAGCCGTTTTGCTGCCAATGGCTACGCTTTGGCGTTTCAGCTATGCCGTGCGCGGTTGTACTTTCTCGCTCAGCTTTTCGTGGATAAGCGGGAGTGTTGTCAATCGCTTGCCACACTTGCTCTGGAACGGTGTTATGCCCCTCAGTTTCTTGGCACACACTATCAATTGCAGTGTCATTCTCAATGCGATCCACAGTCTCCGCATCGGGCTGATGAAAAGCCGATGGTTTGAGCTGCGGCTTCTCAATGTGCTTGCTTTCAGCCAGTGCACTACTGAGTGCTTGATAGATAAAATCATGCACTAATCGCGCTTGATGGAAACGCACCTCGTGTTTCGCGGGATGGACATTCACATCCACTTGATGGGGATCGAGCTCAATGAAGAGTACATAAGTGGCGAACTGATCGCCTCTCAGGCTGGTTTCATAACTTTGCCGGATAGCATGATTAATCAGCTTGTCACGCATCATCCGCCCATTAACGTAGCAGTATTGCAAATCACTCTGCTGGCGCGCGCCTTCTGGAGTCGTTATCCAACCATGCAAGCGAAGCCCTTGATGTTCCAACTCAATGTTCAGCATATGGCGAACAAAAGCGTTGCCACACACAGCCGCGATTCTTTTTTCCTCTTGAGCGGCCGTTTTAGCCGCTCGATATTGACGTACCATCTTGCCGTTATGGCGCACATTGATGGTGACATCAAACCGACTCAAAGCAATGCGTTTTAGTAGCTCATCAATGTGAGTAAATTCTGTTTTCTCTGTGCGTAAAAATTTGCGCCGAGCGGGCGTATTAAAGAACAGATCGAGAACTTCGACAGACGTTCCAATCGGGTGTGCGGTTGGCTGCAACTTAACCGCCATATCTCGACCTTCACTGTATGCTGCCCAAGCTTGTTCTTGCGTGGCTGGACGAGACGTCAATGTAAGCCGAGAGACTGAGCTAATACTCGCGAGCGCTTCTCCACGAAAACCTAGGCTGACGATCGCCTCTAAATCATCTAAGGTGTGAATTTTAGAAGTTGCATGGCGGCTTAAAGCGAGCGCCAATTCCTCTTTTACTATCCCTTGCCCGTTATCGCGCACACGAATAAGCTTCGTACCTCCCTTTTCGATATCGATATCGATACGAGAGGCGCCCGAATCCAAGCTATTCTCCACCAGCTCTTTAACGACAGAAGCCGGCCTTTCAACCACTTCACCTGCGGCAATTTGGTTAGCAAGACGTGCGGGTAGAATCTTAATCGTCATACTCATTACTACTTATTGGGAATGATCAACACTTGCCCTATGGCGAGCTGATCAGACCGAAGTTGGTTTACTTGGCGAATACTATTCAGACTCACTTGATATTGGCTGGCAATTTTGCTCAAAAACTCGCCTTTTTCAACTTTATGCTTACGCAGCGGCTTATCCTTCAAACTCACCGTTATCTTCAGTTTCTGCCCCAGCGTTAAGGTGTCTGAACGCAAGTTATTCTCGCGTTTAATCGCATCCACACTCACTTTATACGTGCTCGCTATCTTGCCCAAATACTCGCCAGATTTCACCACATGCGTAACAATTTCCGTTTCTACTGGGTTGCTGACCACAGGAACGCGAATCGGAGCTGACGTGGCCGGAATCGTTAAGATTTGACCAATCGACAAATTGGCATTTTTTAGTTTGTTGGTTGCGATTAATGCTTGAGTCGAGGTGCCATATTTATTAGCGATAACCGAGAGTGATTCACCACGCTGCACTTTGTGCTTTTGCGTCTTACCACGATTAGCAAACAGAGTGCCCTCGGGTGGGTTTTCTTCAAAATACTTGACGATGGCGGTTGCCAATGCGCGAGCCAATTTATCTTGATGCGAGCGCTGAAATAGCAATTGTTCCTCGGTAGGGTTAGAAATAAAACCTGTTTCAACCAACACCGAAGGAATATCGGGCGACTTAAGTACCGCCAAACTTGCGTTGACTGGCTCTGCTTTATGTAAATGGGCTACTTTTCCCATTTCGCCTAGCAGATGAGTTGCCACCTTGTAACCCTCTTTTTGCGAGTGACTAAATTGCAAGTCCAGCAAGGTTTGGCTAACGTTTCGATCGCTATTGTTTTTTGCCAGCACTTCACCAGCCCCACCTAACAGTTCTGATTGCTGTTCGTGGTTCTCAACCCAGCGAGCTATTTCCGTATTCGCACGCTTGGTATTTAACACAAACACCGACCCCCCCCTGGGTTGCGGGGTATGAAACGCATCGGCGTGAATGGAGACAAGTAGGTGTGACTTATTACGGCGCGCAATTTCAGAACGTTTATTGAGATTGACAAAGTAATCGCCACTGCGTGTCATGACCGCCTTCATTCCTGGAACGGCGTTAATTTGATCTGCGATCTTCTTGGAGATACTTAAGGTGGCATTTTTTTCATATTTTTTGGTCGGGCCAATCGAGCCGGGATCTTCTCCGCCATGACCAGCATCAATAGCGACCACGATATCCTCGGTTCCTAATAACTGCGAAGCATCGCGGCTCACTTTAGTTTGGCTGGCCGGTTTTACTGTCGCCTTGTCGCTATCCAAATTGTGGGGTAAATCAACCACCAAACGATGCCCATACTGACCACCCGGCGTTGGTGCAAGTTTAAATGGCTGAGGGTTCACTTTGCGCTGTAACTCAAACACCAAGCGATACGTCCCTTTCTCCGGAGGCGAGCTATTACGAATTTGCTTGAGAACAGGACTATCCGTGACTTTAAGCGGCAATTTTGTATTAAGCGTGGTGTTTTTTAAATCCACCACCAAACGCTCGGGGCTGCTTAAGGTGAAATAGCTATAATCCGCTTCAGTTTTGAGATCGATAACCACTCGAGTTTCATCTGGAGAGGGCCAAACGCGCACGCCTTCTAATGCATTCGCGTGCGTCGTTGAAGTAAATAAAGCACAGCCCCAAACCGCAAGCGATAGAGTTATCGTTCGTAACAAATGGATGATGTTCAACATAACTCCAACTGACTCAGCAATGAGGATCCATAGGGGCTGTTTGCACTCAGAAAAGCTTGCCTTTGTTCGCCATCGTAGCGTAGCTCAACATCAATATCTGCGGTTGGAAGTAGACCGCTGCCTTTTTCTGGCCACTCAACAAGGCAGATCGCATCCGGTGTGAAATAGTCACGAATACCCATAAATTCCAACTCTTCCGGATCGGCCAAGCGATAAAGATCAAAATGGTATACTTGCCAATCGGCTAGTTGATAAGGTTCAACTAAGGTATAAGTCGGGCTCTTGACGTTGCCAACATGGCCTAATGCGCGGATGAAGCCACGGCTGAAGGTTGTTTTTCCAGCACCGAGATCACCATGCAAATAAAGCGTGGTTTGCGCAGAGCATCGCTTAGCCAAAGCTGCGCCTAATTTTACCGTTTGCTGTTCGTCTTTTAAGGTAAAGATCTTAGTACTCATGAATTACCGCTCTCAAGTGTCGAAAATTGACTATATAAAAATCAAAAGAACTCGAATAGTAAACTGGGTTGGAATTGAGAGACAAGCTCTCTTCTGTAAGTAAAAGGAAAAAACTCGCTTTTTATGTCAGTTTAATCCACATCACAGACGATCATTTCCTAGATCCTCAATAAAGGATCCGTTAAGATCCTCGCCCCTTTTTGCAACGAGCTCATCGATAATGGACTACCAAGTACTGGCAGACAAAATTAAAATCTGGGCACGTGAACTTGGCTTCGAAAAGGTCGGGATCTGCGATATCGATCTCAGTGAGCACGAAGAGCCTTTGCAGAAATGGTTGGATGCTGGATTTCACGGTGAAATGGACTGGATGGCGCGCCATGGAATGATGCGAGCTAGGCCACATGAACTCCTTCCCGGCACCGTCCGTGTGATCAGCGCACGCATGAATTACTTACCCCCAGATGCTCGGTTTGCCAGTGATTTGAATAATCCCAATTACGCTTATATCAGCCGCTACGCTCTGGGGCGTGACTACCATAAACTGGTACGCAACCAGCTCAAAAAACTCGGCGAAAAGATTGAACAAGAAGTGGGGGCACTCGGTTATCGCCCTTTTGTGGACTCCGCCCCAATATTAGAACGGCCTTTAGCACAAAAAGCTGGGCTTGGTTGGACTGGCAAGCATTCGCTTATCCTTGATAAAGAGAGTGGTTCTTGGTTTTTTCTTGGTGAACTACTGATTGATTTTCCGCTGCCGGTCGATACACCAAGCAGTAATCAATGTGGCAAATGCACTGCCTGCATCACCTCATGCCCTACACAAGCCATCGTGGAAGACGGTGTTGTTGATGCTCGCCGATGCATCTCTTACCTCACCATAGAATATGATGGCGTAATTGCTGAAGAGTTTCGCAAGGCAATGGGTAATCGCATTTACGGCTGTGATGATTGCCAGTTGGTCTGCCCTTGGAATCGCTTTTCCGACCTCACTCAACAAAGTGATTTTCATCGCCGTCAAGCACTGGATGAACCAGACTTAGTTGAACTGTTTGCTTGGGATGAGGCCACCTTCTTACGTTATATGGAAGGTTCGGCTATTCGCCGAATTGGCCACCAGCAATGGTTGCGTAATCTTTCCATCGCTTTAGGAAACGCGCCATATTCACAACGCATTATCGCAGCGCTAAACACGAGGTTAGGCTTGTCTGATTTATTAGACGAACATATACATTGGGCGCTAGTAGAACAAAAACGAAAATCATCGGAGCCAGCGAGTGCATGCTCTAGCAATAAGAAGCAGCAGCGCTTAATTCGAATTGTCGAGAAAGGGTTACCGCGTGATGCGTAAAAAATGAGGTAATTGCATAACTAATGAACACAGACTTTGATATGTATCTCAAAATACCAATTTGTGGACAAAATTTTAAACACGACACTGTTTTCTATAATTAAGAAAAGTTAGCCACATCAGCAATTAATGACAAGGATCAAAGATCTTGATATTAATGATCATACAGTTAGTTGACCTAATGGTGACAAAATAACAAAAATCAATTTAAAAACAATTAGTTACACAGAAAGGCAGCAAGATTAGAGAACAGAGCCGCATTAAAAGATCTTTCACTGACACTTACCAGCACTTCACTAAAAACACGTTATACACCAACTTATCCACAATTAATTTTTGTGGATAACTCTGTTAATGAATAAGAATAAATAGCGACGAAAAGCCAGATTCTACAGAGACTAACCTGTGTATTGAAATTCAGCACATAAGTTATCAAGACGGCAATAAATCCGCTTAGAACTGCAGATTATTTTTATTTTAGGGAGTTATGCTTCACAGCATTAAAGAAAGAGCATAAACCAAATACTGGTTTGAGTTCAGAGAGTACTCTGAAAGAAGCTGGAGCGACACATAACCGTTACCTCAACCTTGGTAAGGTTGCGCTCTACCAACTGAGCTAGTGTCGCAATGATTAATCGCATTCACGCTTAATCTGAATTTGGTTGCGGGGGCCGGATTTGAACCGACGACCTTCGGGTTATGAGCCCGACGAGCTACCAAGCTGCTCCACCCCGCGTCCGTATTGTGTCACCGTTAAGTACGATGAAAACTTACACTCTCTAACAAGAGAATTTGTAGCGACACTCGAGGTTCACTTTCTTTAAACAAAGAGGCGTGACCTCAACCTTAACTAGGTTGTGCGGCGCTATTCTTTTCTTCGGAAAGAATCTGGAGCGACACACGAGGTTCACTTTCTTTAAATAAAAAGGCGTGACCTCAACCTTAGCTAGGTTGCGTGGCGCTATTCTTTTCTTCGAAAAGAATTTGGAGCGACACACGAGGTTCGAACTCGTGACCTCAACCTTGGCAAGGTTGCGCTCTACCAACTGAGCTAGTGTCGCAATGATTAATCGTATTTACGCTTAATCTAAATTTGGTTGCGGGGGCTGGATTTGAACCAACGACCTTCGGGTTATGAGCCCGACGAGCTACCAAGCTGCTCCACCCCGCGTCCGTATTGTGTCACCGTTAAGTACGATGAAAACTTATACTCTCTAACAAGAGAATTTGTAGCGACACACGAG
>NZ_CAWNMR010000029.1:0-23687 GCF_963875615.1 Vibrio sp. V09_P4A23P171 | reverse complement strand
CGGTTGCTCCAGTTGAGATTTATGAATGAATCAGATGAGTTATCTAAGAGCAGTTGTGAGCCGATATTAAAAGGCAAAGCATGGAAGCTAATGTGGCTAAAGCTAGAAAGAAAAGGGCTACCGAAGGAAGCTCCGGACATATCATGGGCTTACAGAGGTATTGCTCGATTAGGGGGTTGGAAGAATACAAAGCGAACGGGTCGTGCTTCTATAAAGACATTATGGCAAGGATGGTTTAGGTTACAAACCATCCTTGAAGGGTATGAACTGGCTAAGTCTCTTGATTCACCAGACTTGTGATCAAGAGACAGGTTTAAGCCTCCCTATCTATTTTGTATGCCCCACAACTTGTGTTACCACTCAAATTGACTCAGAACTTGGTAAGCAAGTGTCACATCGTCAGGGATCGGTTGCTCAATCTGAAATCCTTGTGCTGGGTAGTCGCGGACTCGCACAAAATCGTCTAATAGTGCACTCAGTACAACATCAACGGTGAAATCCTCATCAAGATAATCGAAAAATGTCTCTCCGCTTGAGGTCACTATTAATGACTCAAATGGGGCTGGCCACTGCTGAACAAATGTGGCGTAGGCACGACGTTCCATGAAGGGTTTTTGAACCACAATAATACGTTGCGCAGTGATCGATTTTTCTGCCAATAGATGATGACTAAATCGTACATTTTCTCCAGAGTGAGTCGCCTCTTTTTCCAGTAAAATCGCGTGGGTTGGTACGCCACAATCTTTGGCTATGTCAGCAAAGGTTTCTGCTTCGCTTTTAGCAAATTTACCCTCAGTAAAACGCCCTTGTCCGCCAGAGAAAAGAAGGTAGGGAGCCAGATTTTGTTGGTACAAATGTGCAGCATACTCAGCCACGCGCAAATCATTGCTGCAAAACACCATAATGATATCGGCCGCGACGAGCTCATGCTTCATCTGCATGTACTGCCACAAGGTTTCAATGTGTTGGTAGAGATGTTTACTCATTCAGTGCCAGTGCCTCTAACGTGTGTGAATAATGAAATTGATAGCCCAATTGGCTCAGCTTGTTGCTTAAGATACGTTTGTCTGCAATATCGACAATTGGCGGCAATGGTGAGTCTAGCTCGGCGGCCGCCAACGCGGCTTGATAAAACTCAGCTTTATTCACGGTTTTTGGTGTGGTGGCGTTAACGACCTGTTTGGAGAGTTTTTCGCTGGCAAAAATCAGTGCACCAATGGCGTCTTTTTGATGCAACATATTAGCTGGTGCAAGCTTGCTGACTTGCGCCAAACGCGCTGCAAATCGTGAGGGATGACGGTTTGGTCCGATCAAGCCACTACAGCGTACAATGACATAATCCAGCCCTGAATCGATAACGTGTTGCTCGGCTTGCAACATGATTCGTGCTCCTTCACTGAAGTTTGAGTCATTTTGCGCCAGTGACAAGGAGGCATGCTGTTCACTCATTGGCTGTGCCATGTCAGGATAGACGCTGGTTGAGCTGACCATGACGATTTTACGCACATTAGCAAGCTTTGCTTGTGCGACTAAATGCTGCCACTGCTGCGCATACTCTTGCCCTCTTCCCTTGCGAAAACCGGGTGGAAAGCTGCCTATCACAATCTCACTTTTTTGAGCAATAAAATGCTGCGATAAGCTTTGGTCGCGCAGAGAAAGATCGCACACAAAGCCTGTGATGCCATGTTGCGTTAACTCAAGCATTCCTGCCGTTTGGGTGCGGCTGGCGTAGACCTGGTGGTTTTCGGTAAGAGCTTGCGCTAGAGGAAGGCCTAGCCAACCTGCGCCAATGAGGGTAATGGTGCTCATAAAATGTACATCCTGTATTGATTGTATGCCGATCAGGCATCGGTGAGTGGACTAAGCTGGCGCAACAACTGCCTGACCATTTTATGGATAGGATCGGCGCTCATGCGCTGGTGCTGAATGACATCAATGTTGGTATACCAAGCCAGCTGTTCAAACTCAACAGGGACACGCACTAATTTCCCCATCGCTTGTTCACTTTCGGCTAAATAGCTTGGCAGCAAACACCATCCTAAACCGCTTAACGCCATCTCTAATAATAGATAGTAGTTATCGGCGTACCATATCTCGGGGCTAAAGGCTTGATGGAAACTGCTGGTTTTATGGCTGCGTGAGCGGATAACGAGTTGGCGATGCAATCTTAGCATATCGATATGGGGCGCTTGATGCTGAGCCAATTCATGCTCTGCGGCCACATAAACATCAAAACGGATTGAACCGACATTTTCAAAATCAAGGTTATTCGGTAAGGCCAATTCACTGAAGATGATCCCACAGCTAGCGCGACCTTGTTCCACCATCTCAATCACATCGGTACTTGATGCACTTAAACATTCAATTTCAATGTGTGGAAACTGTGTGGCTAACTGTTTGAATAAATGGGTTAACCCTTGTAACGGGATCCCTTCATCCATCGCGAGCGAAAGCTGTTGATTGGGTGATGAAGCAAGCAGTTGTGCTTGTTGCGCTAAGCGTTGATGTTGCTGCAACGTCGCTTGCGCATACGGTAGAAGTCGTTCGCCTTGCGCGGTTAATCGTGGATAACGGCCGGAGCGATCAAACAGTTCTACACCGCAATCAATTTCTAAATTGATGATGTGTTGGCTAACGGCCGATTGAACTTTGCCCAACTGTCTTGCCGCGCCGGAGAAAGAGCCACTCTCAACGGTTGCGGTGAAGGCTTGCAACTGATCAATACTCAACATATCTCATTTACCGATACTATCTAACTTTTTAGTATCTTCAATATAGATGAAAATGAGTCCATTCAACACCTCAGACGAAGAATAAAGAGGAGAAAAATGATGTCAATGAGAGAGCTGTCGATGAAAGAGCGCCTTTTCCATGCAATAACGTTTGAAGTGACCGCATTAGCGTTAATTATTCCAATCTCCGCATTGGTGACAGGGCAGGGAACGGGGGATTTAGCCATGATATGTATTGGTTTGAGCCTATTTGCCGTAGCGTGGAACTATCTATACAACGTTTTGTTCGACCGAGTGTTTGGTACCAACCGATTAGCGCGTACGGTTAGCTTACGTTTGTTACACACGACCGGTTTTGAAGGTGGGCTCATCTTTATTTCTATTCCGGTGATCGCTTGGGTTTTAGACGTATCGATGTGGGATGCATTGATTTTGGAAGCTGGGTTTCTGACCTTTTTCTTTATCTACACCACACTGTTTAACTGGGGATATGATCGAATTCAGCCCTATCAACGTTGGATTGAGCGAATGGCCAAATAAAGAAGGGCGGTTTTTTAAAGGGGCAAGGCAGCCAGCAGAGTCTCGGCTGCCTTTGCAGGCTAGATTAAGAGTTCAAAACGCGCAGCACGCGCTCTGCATGCTCGGCCACTTCGATGCCTTCATCCGTCAAATAGCCACCATCAGGTAATGTACATAGACCTTTTTCGTAAAGACGTTGAACGGCGGATTGCATGTCGTCAGACGCATCATTGCGGACTTTAATGCCAGTCGCAGCGCTGCTTAAATCAAATTGGAGGAGTAGATTGAGCTCGGCGATATTTTGTTGAGTAAATTTCATCTCGACACCTATATAGTGAATGATTTTTTGTCACCATAGATGGCGGCGCTGTTGGCTGCAATCAGTTGTTGTAAGAAATGTTATCTGCAACCAAATTGGGGATATTTCACACAGTTATATTCATCATTGGCTTGCAAGAGAGTGGCTATCCATAGACGCTGGATATGGGCTATCAATAAATTTTTATGATTTTCATCACGCTAAACACATTTTTTGTAAACATGGAAAATAGCTCTTGAATTGTCATAGGAATGGAGCGATTATCCGCGCCTTATATAACTTGTTTCAAAATGTTACTTGCCATGAACTTAAACCAATTTGATTCCCTATTGCCACCGCAAATGGCAGAGCGCGCCGCAGAAACTGGCGTTGGAAAAGCGACGAAAGATCCGATGAAGTCTTTCCTTCTTGCCATTTCTGCTGGCATTCATATCGGTATTGCTTTCGTTTTTTACACTACAGTGACGACAGGAACTGGCGATATGGCTTGGGGTCTGAGCCGTTTTATCGGCGGCTTTGCGTTTAGCTTAGGTCTTATTCTGGTGGTGGTCACCGGTGGTGAGTTATTCACTAGTTCAGTGCTGACTTTGGTTGCACGTGCGAGTGGCAAAATTTCTTGGAGCATGTTGATTAAAAACTGGGTCATCGTCTATTTTGGCAACCTTGCTGGTGCGCTGATGCTTGTCGCTTGTATGCTTGTTTCCAAACAATATATGTTTGATGGTGGACAAGTTGGCCTCAATGCGATGGCCATTTCTCAGCATAAATTGCATCACGAGTTTATGCAGGCAGTAGCGCTTGGCATTATGTGTAACGTGTTGGTGTGCGTGGCGGTCTGGATGACTTTCAGTGGTCGTACCTTGACTGACAAAATTATGGTGATGATTTTACCTGTCGCCATGTTTGTCGCCGCGGGTTTTGAGCACTGCATCGCTAATATGTTCCAAGTTCCGATGGCAATTGGTATCAAATATTTTGCACCCGCTGAGTTTTGGCAGATGACGGGTGCCAATATTGCCGACTACGCAGACCTTAACTTAATGGGTTTTTTGATCAATAACCTATTACCCGTGACGATTGGCAATATCATCGGTGGGGGGGTTTTTGTTGGCATTTGGTACTGGTTAATTTACCTTCGAGATGGATCTCACGAATAACTCCTTATTGAAGAGATGATCTTAGAAGCGGCTTTAAGGGCCGCTTTTTGTTGTCATCTCTAAACCATCACCTTAGGTGGTGTTGACTGCTTCTGCTAGTGTTTATTCACTATTTATACCTTTAAAACAGCTTATCCACATTTTCTGTGGATAAGCTGTTTTAAAGCCAGTGTGTAAGATCAATTCTATCAAGAAGTGCACAAAAACCCAGCAGTGGGCAGTGCATCATGCACTGAAGTGGGGCGAATATAATACCGATTCCTGAGCGGTGATCGACATCTAACCATCCCTCATCTTATTAACAATGGCGTTACATTTCGGTTGTCATTTGAGCGTTTAGCGGGAAGAAATTCGTACCTCAATCCTATCTTGCAATTCATTTTGTTTCTTTTTTAACGTTTATGAAAAGAAATTAAACTGACACAACTACTCACATTTCTATACATAAATTCTTAATCAAACACAACTCCGTGTGAGCTCAAAAAAGTAGTGGATTCCTTGCTATATAAGGTAGGAATCGATTGAACCCTACAAAGAGTATGGTCTAACATTTCGTATCAGAAATGGTAATAAGCTGAGCTCTGTCGTCGAGCTGCTCAAAATGACTGAAATACAAAACAGGCAAATGTATGAGTGATGTTAATAAAATAGAGAGTAATGAGAAACGTTCGCTTGAGTGGAAGTCTTTCCTCTTAATCACAGTGGTTCTCTTTCCGATCTTAAGTATCGCCTTTGTCGGCGGTTATGGATTCATTGTTTGGATGCTGCAAGTGTTCCTCTTTGGTCCTCCTGGTGCGCACGGTTAATTCCACGGTTCACCCGTAATCCTTTTGATCGAAAATTTAAGAGAGCGAATCATGAAATCATTGTTAGTCAAAATTTGGCGCACTATGACTCGTCCAGCCGTGCACATCAGCCTTGGTGTGCTCACGATGGGCGGTTTTATCGCCGGTGTGATTTTCTGGGGCGGTTTTAATACTGCACTGGAAGCCACCAACACAGAAGCATTCTGTATCAGCTGCCACACAATGCGCGACAACGTTTATGTTGAGCTGCAAGAAACCGTGCACTGGAAAAACCATTCAGGCGTACGTGCCACTTGTCCAGACTGCCACGTACCACACGAATGGACCGCTAAAATTGCGCGTAAGATGCAAGCCTCTAAGGAGGTATTTGCGCAAGTTTTTGGTGATTTAGGTACCCCTGAAAAATTCGAAGAGCGCCGTATTGAATTGGCCAAGCATGAGTGGGAGCGCTTTTCAGCCAACAACTCATTGGAATGTAAAAATTGCCACAATTACGATTCGATGGATTTCGAACAGATGTCGGCAACCGCGCGTATTCAGATGAAACAAGCAGCGGAAAAAGATCAAAGTTGCTTAGATTGCCATAAAGGGATCGCCCACAACCTGCCTAAAAATATGGATAGCTCAGGCGGACTGATTGGCGAACTAGAGCTGTTGGCATCTAAAACCGATTACTCGGTCGGCAAGCAAGTGGTGAGCGTTCGCTTCTTACCTATTTATGAAGATGCGCAAGCCAAAGTGGAAGCAGGCCTTCTGAACCCAGCATCGGCAGTCACGGTATTGGATGAGAAAGGAGAGATGATTCAAATCGAAATTGATGGTTGGCGCAAAGCAAAAGGCTTTGGTCGTGTGATCCAAGAAGATTTTGGTATGAACATCGCTGTGGGCTCCTTGATGAAAGAAGCGGCACAAAATGATGCAATCGTCACTGTTGGTGAAAAGCGTGTCGATGATCTCACCGGTCTACCTTGGGAAAAAGTAAACGCGAAAGTGTGGATGAAAAAACAAGCCATGCTCGATAGCGTGGATCCAATTTGGGAAAAAGCGGGTGAGGCCTATAAAACGAACTGCTCTGTCTGTCATAGCCAACCGGATGAAGCGCATTTTGATGCGAATACTTGGCCGGGCATGTTTAACGGCATGATGGCATTCGTCAACTTCGACACAGACAGCGAAGCGTTAGTCTTGAAGTATCTACAAAAACACTCTTCAGATTTTGCTGAAGGTCACCATTAATCCACGTCAAACGGAGTTTTAAATATGGCGATTACACGAAGAAGTTTTCTTAAAGGTGTAGCAACCACCAGTGCGGCGTCGGTTATTGGGCCAAGTTTATTGGTCTCGACATCGGCTAACGCGGCAGAAACAACAGGCAGTTGGAAAGTATCAGGCTCTCATTGGGGTGCATTTCGCGCACATGTGTATGGCGGAAAAGTACAATCGGTCAAGCCGCTAGAGTCAGACACGCACCCCACTGATATGCTCAACGGAATCAAAGGCATTATCTATAGCCCATCACGAGTGCGTTACCCAATGGTTCGCCTTGATTGGCTCAAAAAACATAAATACAGCGGCGAAACACGTGGCAACAACCGTTTTATCCGCGTCACTTGGGATGAAGCGTTGGATCTGTTTTATCGTGAACTTGAGCGCGTACAAAAAGAGTACGGCCCTTGGGCGCTGCATGCAGGACAAACGGGTTGGAACCAAACGGGGTCATTTCACAACTGTACAGCGATGATGCAACGCGCTGTAGGTATGCACGGTAACTTCATCACTAAAGTGGGTGATTACTCAACAGGTGCAGGCCAAACCATTCTTCCTTACGTGTTAGGTTCGACAGAAGTGTATGCCCAAGGAACCTCTTGGTCGGAAATTCTTGAGCATTCAGACAACATTGTTTTGTGGGCGACCGACCCGGTAAAAAACCTGCAAGTTGGCTGGAACTGTGAAACGCACCAATCCTTTCCTTATCTTGATCAGTTGAAAGAAAAAGTGGCAAAAGGAGAGATCAACGTTATTTCGGTTGATCCAGTCAAGAATAAAACCCAGCGCTTCTTAAACAGTGACCATTGGTACATTAACCCACAGACTGATGTGGCGTTTATGTTGGCGGTGGCACATGTGTTGTATAACGAAGATCTGTATGACAAGGCGTTCATCAAAACCTATTGCTTAGGATTTGAACCTTTTATTCAGTACGTTCAAGGCGAAACGAAAGATAAGATTGTTAAGTCGCCAGAATGGGCCGCCGAGATTTGTGGCGTAACAGCCGATAAGATCCGCGAATTTGCACGTATGCTCGTTAATGGCCGAACTCAGTTACTGTTTGGTTGGTGTATTCAGCGTCAAGAGCATGGCGAACAGCCTTACTGGGCTGGTGCGGTTGTGGCGGCGATGGTTGGTCAAATTGGCCTGCCAGGCGGGGGGATCTCCTACGGACATCACTATTCTGGTATTGGGGTCCCATCAACCGGTTTTGCCTCGCCCGGCGGTTTTCCACGTAACCTAGATACGGGTTCAAAACCGAAATGGGACAACGAAAACTACAACGGCTACAGTAAAACGATTCCTGTTGCCCGTTGGGTCGATTGCTTGCTAGAGCCGGGTAAAGAGATCCGCTACAACGGTTCGAGCGTAAAACTACCTGATTACAAAATGATGGTTATTTCAGGCAATAACCCGTGGCATCATCACCAAGATCGTAACCGAATGAAGAAGGCGTTTCGCAAGCTTCAAACCGTCGTCACGATCGATTTTGCTTGGACGGCGACTTGCCGTTTCTCCGACATCGTTCTTCCTGCCTGTACTCAGTTTGAGCGCAATGATATCGATGTATACGGTTCTTATTCGGGCAAGGGTTTGATTGCCATGCACCGCTTGGTTGATCCTTTGTTCCAATCGCGTACTGACTTTGAGATTTTCACTGAATTGACGCGTCGCTTTGGTCGCCATGAAGAGTTCACTCGCGGCATGGATGAGATGGAGTGGGTCCGTTCGCTCTATGACGAGTGTAAAAAAGCCAACGTGGGTAAGTTTGATTTACCAGAATTTGAACAGTTTTGGCAGCAGAGCGTACTGGATTTTGGTGAAGGCCAACCTTGGGTTCGCCACGCCGATTTCCGTAAAGACCCTGAGATAAACGCATTGGGTACACCGTCTGGCTTTATCGAGATTACGTCACGTAAGATTGGGCGTTATGGCTATGAACATTGCCAAGATCACCCAATGTGGTTTGAAAAAACCGAGCGTTCGCACGGTGGCCCAGGTTCAGATAAGCATCCATATTGGTTACAATCTTGTCACCCAGATAAGCGTTTGCACTCACAAATGTGTGAGTCAGAAGAGTATCGCGCGACCTATGCTGTCAATGGCCGTGAGCCCGTGTATATCAACCCAATCGATGCGAAACAAAAAGGCATTAAAGCAGGGGATTTAGTTCGCGTATTTAATGATCGCGGCCAGCTATTAGCTGGTGCCGTCTTAAGCGATGGCTACCCGCGCGGCGTGATCCGCATCGAAGAGGGGGCGTGGTATGGCCCGTTGAATGAAAAAGAGGGAGCTATTTGCACCTATGGCGATCCAAATACACTCACACTCGATGTCGGTTCATCTGAGCTGGCGCAAGCCACTTCAGCCAATACTTGCATTGTCGATTTCGAGAAATTTACTGGTAAAGTACCACCAGTGACGTCATTCGGTGGACCAATCGAAGTGGCGTAATTCCGTCATTAGCTCAACGAAACGCCAGCAAACATGCTGGCGTTTTACTTGTCACATCCAAACTTGTACCTTGGGCGTTCTCATTGTTGAATAAAACAGCATACGGAGCCACGTCAAAGAGAAAACGTGATCAAAACAACTTACATGTAACGCGAATTCATTAGACACTGCCAGAACAACAATTTGTACTTTGTACTGAGGTGTTATGACAACGATCACTCTGCCATGTCATCGAGAAGTTGAGTTACTTCAACCGGATTTGATTGCCCAATTGCAAGGCGATGAGATCAGTTTTTCCTATTCAGGAATACATAACTCGCCCATTTCCGATCACTACTCGCTGTTTCGCACTCTATTTGACGTTGAATCGGACGCACGAGTGATTGGTGACGGTTTTCAAATGCTAGCGCAAACTGCAGGTTCGCCGCATCATCCGGTGGATGTGGGGCGTTGCCCTGACAATAGCTTGAGCTACCGGATTTACCCGCTGCAAGACAGCCAACGTTATTACAACACGCTGGTGATTGAACAATCCACCGGATACCAACTGTTTGGTTTTACCTCTTGCCACCGTTTTGCTGGCTATTTTGAAATTCTTGAGGAAAGGACGGGCACCTATTTAGTCGCTTCCATTGACGGCGAGCAGACCCATCCACAAGATTGGACAAATAACAGTTTAGAATCCGTCGTTATTTTGCAAGGTGATTCATTATCAGGTTTGTATCAACAGTATGCGCAATATATTAGTTGTCACCATACGCCGCGTGCTGGTGTGGCACAACCTGCGCCCGTTGGATGGTGTTCATGGTATGCCTATTATGCCGATGTTAATGAACAGCACATCCTAACCAACCTTGCGGCAATGCAAGGAGAACTTTCGGGGCTAGAATGGGTGTTGCTGGATGATGGCTATCAGGCGTTTATGGGCGATTGGTTGACGCCGTCCGATAAGTTTTCTCGTGGTGTTAAAGCGCTGATCCAAGAGATTAAACAAGCGGGCAAAAAACCCGCAATTTGGCTCGCTCCCTTTATCGCACAAGCTGAATCTCAATTGTTTAAGCAACATCCAGATTGGTTTGTACAAAATGCTCAAAGACAACCACTGAAAGCCGAAGAAATAACCTACGGTGGCTGGCGCTGTACACCTTGGTATGTGCTGGATGGCTCTCATCCTGACGTGCAGGAATACTTAACCCATGTGATTAAAACCATGAAAGAAGAGTGGGGGGTTGAGCTGTTTAAGTTAGATGCGAACTATTGGGGAGCACTTAAAGGACGGCGTTATCAGTCGGGAGTGACGGGGGTTGAAGCGTACCGTTTAGGGATGCAGGCGATCGCCGAAGGCGCGGGAGAGGCATGGTTACTTGGATGTAACGCGCCGATGTGGCCGTCACTGGGGCTGGTGGATGCCATGCGTGTTTCGGACGATGTCGAGCGTTCGCCACAGCGCTTTGAACAAATCGCTAAAGAGACCTTTTATCGCAGTTGGCAGCACCGCAAGTTATGGCAAATTGATCCTGATTGCGCAACACTGACGTCGCTTGCGAATCAATCGACCGATCGCGTCAGCTATGAATTTCATCGCAATGTATTGCTTGCGTGTGGTGGTTTATTGCTTTCAGGTGATCCACTCCCAGAATTGACCTCTTTTGCTAAGCAGAGCCTAAATAAGTTAATGATTAGGCGCAAACACAACCAAGATGCGGCTAAGCCAACTTCATTGGCTCTCAATCACCTATTTTTAAAGTTAACAGAACGCAATGATCTGCACTGCTTATTCAATTACCAAGGTGAGGCGTGTGACTATACCTTAACAGCGAGCCAGCCAGTGGATTGGTACGACTACTGGACAGGAGATAAGCTTTCGCCAGAGCCAGTCAAAGTATTTGAAGTCTCCTTGGCAAGTGGCTTAACCAGCCGAGCAGTGATTACCTCTTGTTAGTGGAGTGCCCTTGTTAACAGAGTGCTCTTGTTAAGAGTGCTCAGGTTAACTGAATGATTCGGGGTAGCGGAATGCTGCGCTAAATTAGCCATAATTTCTTAACCACAAGTCATGACAAATTCTGAAAATCAGGTAAAGTATCGGCCTTTGTGAGCAATCTCGCCTATCACCTTCGATAGGCCATCAAATAGCATTAAAATAGGAAGAAAGATGATTTTCGTTGTCGGTCATAAAAACCCAGATAGTGATAGCATTTGTGGTGCATTAGTTGCTGCTGAATTACTTAAAGCACGTGGTCTAGAAGCAACGCCTGTTCGTCAGGGTGAAATTAACCGTGAAACTCAACACATTCTTGCAACAGCCGGTGTTGATCAACCTGAACTTCGCACTAGTGTAGCGGGCGAAAAAGTATGGCTTGTGGACTATACCGATCTTGCGCAAGCACCTGATGACATCAACCAAGCGGAAATTCTCGGTATTGTTGATCATCATCGCCTAGGTGACGTAATGACAGTGAATCCGCTAGAAGCGTGGATTTGGCCAGTCGGTTGTACCTGTACTATCTTGTTCAACCTATTCAAGATGGAAAATGCACCAATCACACGTCCTTTAGCCATATTGATGATGTCTGCGATTTTGTCTGACACGGTCGGTTTTGCGTCTCCAACGTGCACACCAAAAGATAAAGAAGCTGTGCTGGCACTGGCTGAAATTGCTGAGGTTGAAGACCTTGATGCCTTTATTAAAGCGCTTTTGATTGCGAAAACAGACATTGAAGGTTTATCTGCCGCTCAACTTGTTGAGAAAGATTTGAAAGCTTACCCATTCAACGGCCGTGATGTGGTGGTTGGTCAAGTGGAATTGGCAACGCTTGAACAAGTCGATGGCATGATTGACGCCATTCAAGCAGACCTAGTTCGTCGCTGCGAAGAGGAAGGCCTTGCGTTTGCCGCCGTGATGTTGACCGACATTACCACCGCGCAGACCCGCCTTCTTTATACTGGTGAATGGGCTGAAAAACTGGCCAAACACGAACAAGATGGCATGTTGATGATGGAAAATACCTTAAGCCGTAAGAAACAAGGTTGGCCTTGGCTGCAAGCTGAATTGGCTTAATCCTTTTATCATCTTATTGTTTAAGATTCTAAATTTAACGCCTGCAGTGCTACACTGTAGGCGTTTTTATATTCCCCAACTTTCGCATGGAGCCGGGCTATGGCAGACGCATTAACCACCGAACAGATAGAAACAATCAATCGCTATAATGAAGAAGAACGTTTTAAATACTGCATTAAAGCCATTGTTGCAAACCGTGAAGTTTGGATACTAAAAGATGAGCACGGTTGTGTCATGCTCAACACAGAAGAAGATGATTGTGTTCCTGTGTGGCCTAACCAAGAGTTTGCCAAGGCATGGGCAACAGGCGAGTGGCAAGCGTGTGAAGCGGAAGCGATCTCTTTGAACAAATGGCACAGCCGTTGGACTTCGGGCCTAGAAGAAGATGAACTGTCGGTGGTAGTGTTCCCCAATGAGAATGAAGAAGGCGTTGTGTTATTTCCCGACGAGTTCGATTTTGAATTGAAAAAGCAAGCCAGTAAAACGCGCTAACTCAAAGAGCTTCTGATAGAAGCTCTTTTCTGTTCTATTGGCGCGCTAATCCCGAAAGAAATAGGTTCCAGATTAACGAGTTATCTGGCTATCCGAATGTCTATTGATGGATAAAAAATCACGAATTTGAACGTCTGCTCGCATAGATGATAACTTATCGTTCAATGAATCCCACGCTTGTTTCTGGTCGAGATTTTGAGAGGGAGTGTTGTCGACATTTGGAGCAAATTTATACGTAATTGCTCGGCCAGTCGGCTCCCTGCCCACAACCATTTCGTCTATTTTATTTGTTAAACCGATATTTCCATAACTTTCGGCCATCTTCTTTACTCCTGCAACTAAAGGAGCTTTCCAAGGTTGCACATTATAATAAGGAAACTCGCCTTTGAAAGAAATATACTCGCTTAATGATTGATCACCGCTAGCCATACTAGATTTAGACAATAACATCAGGTCAAGAAATATATTCTTAGGTAACGATAACGTCAGTACAATGTTGACATTGCGCTTGCCTTTTCCATTTAGCTTAAATAAAGGCTTTAAATTGCCAGATTTAGAGTTAAGGTAAGAGATGCTAGCTTTTCCAAAAAGAGACGGGTTATCCAATCCCAACTCGGCAGATTTAATGCCAAACATTCCCTTAAGATCTTTGGGAATATTATTATCGTAACAACGAAAAACGATAATATAGTTGGAGTCAACCGAATCTCCTTTTGTATCAGTTAACGTATTAGAAATAAAAACTTGAGCACTCGTTACCTGTGTATTGTCACTAATGTAAGCAAGATGAATATTACTATCTTTCTGGATGTCTATATTATATCCATCCAAAAGTTTAGCTATTTCAGCATCGGCTCTGTCCTTTACTTTGTTGACAGTATCATTATCAACAGGTAAATAACCTATCGCCCCTTCTGCGAAGCCGAGTTTGTATGTTTGAACATCACTAAACCCTTTAGCATCGAGCATATCTTTACGCGCTTCCAACGATTGACTACATCTAGCCAGTAGATCCATTTCTTCTAAAAGAAGCACTTTTCCTTTCGCAAAGTTAAATCGTCCACACACATGATCAATTACCATCGATAATTTGTCTGTGGGCAATATCCCAACAGGACAGACAATAAAAATAGGATCAATGAACTCTTTTATGTCATGACTATTAGAGCTAGAGGATATATTTCGGTATTGGTCGATAGAAGAGCGATCTACATTGATAGGTATAATGGATGCTCGGCCTCCTTCCTCAACAACAATACGAGATATTCTATTTGCCAAGGCATGGTCACCCCCTCCTGACATATATGGATTGAGTATCACAACATCTCGTCCCTTGGTTGGCGCACTCGCCTCACTATGAACAGCTGCTGTGGGGGAAGTATCCAATAATGGTATGCATTGCACATGTTTGTGAGTAACTGACTTTACTGTTAACGGCAACTTATTTTCTGCGGTTGCCACAGGAGATGCTATACGATTACAAGCAGCAGATGATGGAATATTAGGGAACATATTCATTATTCCGAGGTCTAGGTTGATATAATTATCATCATACAAAAACTAAAAGTAGCCGCTTACGGAAAATTTCTGTTTTTTTATGAATTCTACGAGGCGTTACGATTAATTAAACAAAAGTGGCGGGGAAAAAAATGTAGCCTTCACCGAAAAACTGGTCGTTAGCAACTGGTTTTTTCCGTTTACACTGAAATGAAGCATCACAGATAGCCTTAGAAAAACTATTGCTACCGAAGTGTTAGGCGGTAGGAGGAGAGCTATTCGCTAACGAAAGCAATTCCCTCCCCTTTGAGGGGAGGGTTAGGGTGGGGTGAACACCGTCAATCCTCCCCCTAAAAGGGGGAGGAACAGTACAATATCGTCGATATTGTCTTCCGACCTTACATACAGAGCGGCTATTTAAAGCTGGGCGCTTTGTTGAAGTGGCTCTCAATCATTCTTTGAGTGATGGGATGAGTTGGATTAGACAATACTTCTTGTGTGTCACCCGATTCGACTACTTCGCCTTCGTGCATCACCATAATTTTATCAGTAATGTGTTTTACAATTCCAAGGTGTTGAGAGACATACACAAACGAGACACCCATCTCTTCTTGCAGTTCTAGAAACAAGTTAATCATCTGTGATCGCATTGCCATGTCTAACCCGTTTAATGCTTCATCAGCCACAATGATCGACGGTTGTAGAATCAGTGCTCGTGCCAAGCAAATCCGCTGTTTTTGCCCGGTGGCGAGCATTTGCGGGTAGAAGTAGGCGTGCTCTGGCAATAACCCAACGCGCAATAGCGTATCTTTCACGCGCTTCATGCGCGCTTCCGGTGGCATATTGGTATTTCTTTTGAGCGGCCCTTCTAGAATACGACCAATTTGAATTCTTGGGTTGAGTGATGTGTTCGGATCTTGAAAAATCATTCGAATCAGCTTACAGCGCGTGGAGTAATCCTTGTGTTCCAATAACTCTCCATTAACGCGTATCTCGCCAGCAGAGGGTTCAACCATCCCTGCAAGCATTCGTGCCAATGTCGATTTACCAGAACCATTTTGGCCAATAAAACCAATGGTTTGTCCCGCTTCTAACGTAAAGCTAACCGGTTTGACTGCATGCTGAATTTTCTTGTGAAACAGACCTGAACGAGTAATGAAATCTTTAGTTAACCCGTTCACTTCTAATAATGATGCACTCATGACTGTTGCTCCATATTGAGTGGGAAATGACAGGCAAACTTATGATTTTTAATACGTTGTGGATACGGTATTTCAACGCATTGGCGCTGAGCATAGGGGCAGCGAGGCCCCAACCGGCAACCAATTGGTAAATGTTGCAAGGGTGGAATGGAACCCGGTAAGGATTGCAATTTTTCTTTATGCGGGATCCAATCACTAAAATCAGGCATCGCTTTCAGTAGTGCGGCCGTATAAGGGTGTTTGGGTTCACTCAATATTTTCTGGGTATCGGCTGACTCAACAGACTGACCGCAGTACATCACTGTAATACGGTTAGCCCATTGGGTAATGGTGGTTAAGTCGTGGCCAATCAATAGAATCGTGGTGTTATTGACCTGATTCATCCGGCTGAGCAGGCGCAATATCTGTGATTGGGTAATGGGGTCCAAATCGTTCGTTGGCTCATCAGCAATCAAAATTTTTGGTTTGGTTGCGATGGCCATCGCAATCATTACCTTTTGGCATTCACCATCAGTTAGCTCATAGGGGTAGCTACTCATGATGCGCGCGTGCTCTTTGATTCCTACTTTATGTAAAAGGGCAATGGCTTGTTTTTTACGCCATGTAAAACGCTGCCACCATTTGCCTTCAAATGTGCGTGATGGAATTGATTCAATCAGCTGTTTTCCCACTTCATCTGAAGGGTCTAAGCAGGTTGACGGTTCTTGAAAAATCATCGCGATGTCGCGGGCAATCACTCGCCGGCGTTCGCGCGGCGTCAGCTGAAGTAGATCAATGTTACCTAAGCGCATGCGGTCGGCGGTGATGGTCCAATTATCTTTGCATATTCCTACGATGGCTTTAGCCACCAAGCTTTTTCCTGATCCGGATTCTCCCACCAATCCGCGAATTTCGCCTTCGTTCATGGTTAAGCTCATGCGATCGACTGCTTTTACCATGCCTTGTGGCGTATCAATTTCGATGGTGAGATGGCGAATATCTAATAATGGCATTATTCCACCCCTGCATTCAGAGCTTGTCGTACACCTTCACCGACTAAGTTGATGATGATCACCGTAAACATAATCGCTAAACCGGGGAGAGTGACTGTCCACGGTGCGAGGTAAATCAGCTCAACTGAATCACCTAAGATGGTGCCCCATTCGGTGCTTGGTGCTTGAGCACCCAAACCAAGAAAGCCCAAAGCGGTGATGTCTAAGATGGCAATGGATAACGCGAGTGTTATTTCGTTGGCGATGACAGCAAGTACATTGGGTAAAATGGAGTTCCACAACAGATAAAAGTCATTGGCACCATCTAAACGTGCGGCGAGGATATAGTCTTTTTCTACTTCGTTGTGTACGGCAATATACACCGAGCGAACAAAGCGAGGAATGAGTGCCAAACCAATCGCAAGCAAAATATTGAACTCGCCAAAACCGAGCAGTGCCACAAAAATAATGGCAAGCAGCAACGATGGAATCGACATGACCGTGTCGAGTAAGTGGTTCAATGTACTGGACAATAATCCTTTGGTCATGCCTGCCATAATGCCGATAAAACAGCCGATCACAGCCGCGATAGCGGTGATTAAAATAGCGGCAGCGAAGGTGTATTGGGTACCATCAATCAACCGTGACAAGATATCTCGGCCTAAATCGTCGGTACCTAAGAAAAATTCGACAGTACCCGCAGGATCCCAAGAAGGCGGTATTAATAGGTTGCTCGTTTGCAACTGCGGATCATGAGGGGCTATCCAAGGAGAGGTGAGGGTAATCAACACAATGAGTCCTAAGCACCACAAGCCAAACATCGCCAAACTGTTATTGCGATAGCTGCGCCAAAACCGCTCAAACTGAGTTGGAATATGCTCTTCCTGATAAATATTATTTGTTAGCATACCATTCCTTTCTTACCAGCGGGTTAACCATAGCGCCAATCAAATCAGACAGAATGTTTGCTGTGAGAACGAGCGTACCAACTACGATCACGCCGGCTTGAATGGAGACATAATCTTGGTTAGATAATGCATCGAGCAGCCAACGGCCGATTCCCGGCCAGTTGAAGATGGATTCAGTAATAATTGCCAACGTTAACATACTCGATAACTGAACCCCGAATTTAGGAATAATAGGTGGAATTGCATTTCTCAGCACATGCTCGGTGACAATTTCGTAATCACTTAAACCCTTAATTCGAGCGGCGCGTATATAGTTCTGAGCCATTACATCGGCCACCGAAGAACGCATCAGGCTCACCACTTGTGTCGTTGGTGCTAGAGCCAGTACCAAGCAGGGTAAAATCATATGTTCAATAACACTTTGCAAAGCATGAGCACGGTAGTTGCCTTCAGCGAAAAAAGCATCGATCAGAGCGAAACCTGTCACGTGTTCCACTTGGTAGAGTAGATCATAACGTCCTGAAACAGGAAACAGCTCATAATGCAGTGAAAAGACCATGATCATTAGCAAAGCTACCCAAAATAGCGGTGCTGAATAGCCGGACATTGACGTGAAGGAGATGACGGTATCAATCCATTTACCTTGCTTCATTCCTGCGAGCGTACCAATAGGGAGACCAATTAACAAAGAGAGAGTAAAAGCAATAAGGCATAACTCCAGCGTTGCTGGAAAGACCATCGCCAGTTCGTCCACAATCGGGACACCACTGTGATTGACGCCAAAATTCAGTTGCAGTAGTTGCCCTAAATAGGTTGACCAACCTGACCAAAATCCATGAGCAGTTAGAGGCGACTGTGGATCTAAGCGCAGCAGTGCAAACCCGACCATAGTCAAAATGAGTAACGTGATAATAAATAAGTTGAGTCTGCGTACCGTATATAAAAACACTATTCGATCCTCTCAACCGTATTGAATGGTTGTACATTAAATGGGCTGAGTCTAAAGCCCGTTAATGTTTTGCTATACGCTTTAAATTGCATGCCGTGTGCCAATGGGATAACCGGGAACTCTTCGTTTAAAATATTTTGTGCCTGTTTGTATAAGTTAAGGCGATAGCGCGACTTGTCTACTTCCAAGGCCAAATCGAGTAGAAAATCGAAATCACTATTGCACCACATCGAGGCATTGAGCCCTGAGCGATCTGAATTACATGAGAGCAGTGGACGCAAAAAGTTATCTGGGTCTGCGGTATCGCCATTCCAGCCCGTTAAAATCAGATCAACGTTGGCGTGCTGGGTCAAATTTGAGCGATCGAGCCGGTCTTCCGTGATGATATGCAATGTAATACCAATGTCGGCAAGGTTAGCGTTAATTAACTCGGCGGTTTTACGTGGGCTTGGATTATAGGCATGAGACTCTGCAGGAACAGACATCGTCAATTCCAAGTTGGCGTAATAGCCAGCCTCTTTAAGTAATGCGATCGCGTAGTTACGATCATAGCGAATTTGAATACTGTCCTTTTGATAGGCCCAAGAGGAGGGGGGAAGAATGTTATAAGCAATACTTCCTGTACCGTAATAGACCGAGTCCAAAATATTTTGGCGGTTGATCGCAAAATTAAGCGCTTTACGCACGCGAACATCACTGAGCGCAGGGTGAGAGGTATTCACAGCAATATAAGACACGTTCATCGCAGGCTTGGCATCAAGCTCTATTTCCGATTGCTGCTTGATAATAGGGATTTGGCTTGAAATAGGCGAGCTGAGCACATCGCATTCATGGCGTAGTAGTTTGGCGAGTGTCCCTGTGCCTCGGTTGGAGACATCAAATACGACTTGTTCCATCTTCGCCACGCCATTCCAATAAGCGCCATGACGACGGAGGCGGATAAGGTCATTCACTTTAAATTCGTCTAGATAAAATGGTCCGGATCCAACAGGATGGCTGTCGATCATGCTTTTTTCATCTTCAATCACTAATTGATTAGCATACTCATAGGAGAGTATGACAGCATGACTGGTGGCGATATTGGATAAAAAGGAGTTGTCGGGACGGCTGAGGGTAAATTTAACCGTGAGTTCATCCAGAGCTTGAACATCGATCAGCAAGTTTTTGAAATCAATACCCGCAAACCATGGGTAGACGCCACTATTGACGTAATGAAACGGGTTGGTTGGGTCAATGATTCGGCGAAAGCTGAAGACCACATCATCGGCATTAAGAGCGCGAGTCGGTGTAAACCAAGCGGTTGATTGAAATTGAACGCCATCGTTTAGCTTGAATGTATACTCTGTACCTTGTGGATTCACTGTCCAACTCGTGGCCAGACTTGGTATCGGTTGTAAGGTTTCTGAATCCAATTGCAACAGCGTGTCGTAAATCTGTGGGCTGAGAGCTTCAGACGTAATGCCGCTCTCAACCAATTGTGGGTTAAAAGTGGTGGGATTGCCGTGACCACAATATACGAATCCGCTCTGGCGAATTTTACTATGGTCAATTTGTTCGCTACAGCCTATCAGTAGGCTAAAGCTGCATATTCCTAGTGCGAATCGTATCAATGTTTTCATAAAGAGAAATAACTGTGAGAAGTAAGGCAAACAAAGCTAATCATTATGCCTCAAAATCCTGATAATCTACCATTTTTTGTTGATCTAAACCTAGGGTTAATCATCATTGCTGCCGACGAGTTGATATTTTCTCACCATACCTCTCAATTGGTGGTAGCTCAAGCCGAGTAATTCTGCAGCTTGTCTTTGATTAAACTTACTGGCATTGAGCGCGGCACTCAGTAGTTGTCTGTCCTGATCCTCCTGCCACATTTTGTAATCCATCGGAAATTCAAAGCCAGTGGTGTAAGTATGGCGATCTGTGGAGAGATTGCCAGTAAGGTCATCTGGTTTGTGCCACTCATTAGCAAAAGGGTTAAAAACCAAGTTTTCAATCGGATGGGAGGCCGTTCCGTGTTGATAGACAGCACGCTCCACGACATTTTTAAGTTCACGCACATTTCCCGGCCACAAGTAGTGTTGAAGCTGATCTGCCGCTTCTGCACTAAACCCGACAAAGAGCGCTAAGTTCAGTTCACGGCACATCTTAATCGCGTAATACTCAGCAAGTGGCATAATATCTTCTTTTCGCTCTCTTAGCGGTGGAAGCTGGATCACATCAAAGGCCAGTCGGTCGAGTAAGTCAGCTCGAAACTTTCCAATTTCAGATAATTGTGGAAGATTAGCATTGGTTGCGCAGACGATACGGACATTCGCATTAAGCCGTTGGCTACCGCCGACACGTTCGTAATGTCCATATTCAATCACTCGAAGTAGTTTCTCTTGTACAGCAAGCGGCGCGGTGGCGAGCTCGTCCAAAAAAAGAGTTCCACCTTCTGCCCGTTCAAATCGTCCTTGGTGACGTCCTTTGGCTCCGGTAAACGAGCCTGATTCATGACCAAAGAGCTCAGAGTCAATTAACCCTTCACTCAAGGTTGAACAGTTTAACGAAACCAGTGGTTGGTCCCAACGTTTGGAAAGATAGTGTAAGCGCTGAGCGATTAACTCTTTGCCCGTTCCCCGCTCGCCAATAATTAATACCGGCCTATCAATCGGTGCAAGCTTAGAGACTTTATCCAGTACCGATAAAAATTGAGGCGCTTCACCCAGTAAGTTTTGTTGCATGTTCACTCTCCACACTGTGATTGAAAGGGTGGTTAAATTCACCAACTCTTGGCGAAAATCATCATAGCACAGTAATCTTATTCTATGAGATATTATCTAATTTATTGATTATCAATAGATTTATATATGGCATGAAACTTGGTTATCTCTTCTCGTCTTAACGTTTTGAGCGATTCAAAATAGCTCACCAATAACTACATCGTCATGAACAACTAATCAGGAGATTGAACATGGGTATTTTTTCTCGTTTTGCCGATATCGTAAACTCGAATATCAGTGCACTGTTAGATAAAGCGGAAGATCCTGAAAAGATGATCCGCTTAATCATCCAAGAGATGGAAGACACCTTGGTGGAAGTACGCACCAATTCGGCCAAAGCTATTGCGGATAAGAAAGAGCTCGCGCGTAAAGTGGATTCTATGGCCTCTCATATTGAAGATTGGCAACAGAAAGCGACCTTGGCGCTTGCTAAACAGCGTGAAGATCTCGCTCGCGCTGCTTTAATTGAAAAAAAGAAATTGCAAGAAATGCAGAAAGGCTTGCACACTGAACAAACCTTGGTAGAAGAAACTATCGATAAATTGACTGGGGAAATCGGTAAGTTAGAGGCCAAAATTGCCGAAACACGGGTGAAGCAACAAGCTTTGGCACTTCGTAGCCAAACTGCGCACAACCGTCGTGATGTGCAACGTCATTTGCATACTAGCCGTACTGATGAAGCGATGGCGAAGTTTGAACAGTACTCGCGTAAAGTCGATGAACTTGAAGCTGAAGCCGATCTCTACGCTATGTCTGGTAACGCTAAGTCACTCGACCAAGAATTTGCTGAACTTCAAGCGCAAGATGAAATTGAACAAGAGCTAGCAAAACTGAAACAGCAAATGGACAAAAACCAATAACGAGGAGTGGCATATATGTCATCATTTTTTATCGCAGGTCCACTGATTGTCTTTTTGATTTTTGTTGCACCGATATGGCTTTTTCTGCATTACAGAGGTAAACGACATAGCAGCAACTCATTGTCACAAGAGGATTTAGAGCGGATTAAAGCGTTATCTGAAAAAGCGGAAAAACTGCAAAGCCGTGTTGAAACCCTTGAACGCATCTTAGATGCTGAATCACCGACTTGGAGGCAAAATCATGGCTAGCCGAGAACTCTATAAAGATCCGGTCAATGGCAAAATAGCTGGCGTATGCGCTGGGCTTGCTAATTATCTTGGGTTAGAAGTTTGGTTGGTGCGTATATTGGTCATCTCGGCTGCACTACTCGGTGGCGGTTTTTTAGTGCTTTTAGCTTATATGGCTTTGATGCTGATGTTAGAAAAGCAGCCTACTCAGTATGTTGAAACGCTAAAAGCCCAACGCGAACATACATTGAAGAATAAGCCTTGGGAGCAAGGACAAACCGCCGAAGCTTTGCTGGCGACATTGGATCAAGATTTAACTCAAGTGGATCAGAAAATCCGGAAAATGGAGGCTTATGTCACCTCTGAAGCATTTAAAGTCAATCGTGAGTTTAATCAGCTTTAAAAAGCAAAGCTAGGGCACGTAGGTTTGCAGTGCCATTGTTCAACTGACACCGCAAATGAAGGTAAGGGTAAGGAAACAAAAAATGAAGCATCATACAGAAATGACTTGTGCATGGGCGATGAATCACCCTTTAGAGCGCGATTATCACGATAATGAGTGGGGCATTCCCGTTTACGATGATGTCAAGTTGTTCGAATTTTTGACGTTAGAAGGTGCGCAAGCTGGGCTGAGCTGGATTACGATTTTGAAAAAGCGCGAAGGTTATCGCTTAGCCTTTGACGGTTATGATCTTGAAAAACTGGCTCAGTACGACGAAACGCGGGCACCTTACATTATCGAACATTTCGATGTGGTGAAGCACAAAGGAAAAATTGCCTCTGTCTATTCCAATGCACGAGCGGCTTTACTGTTGCAGCAAGAGTATGGTTCCTTATCCAAAGCATTGTGGCAGTTTGTGGATGGTCAACCAGTGCTCAATCATTGGCAGCAGATGAGTGATATCCCTACATCGACGCCCACGTCTAAGGCGA
Organism: Vibrio sp. V09_P4A23P171; assembly: GCF_963875615.1. Classification (NCBI taxonomy): domain Bacteria; kingdom Pseudomonadati; phylum Pseudomonadota; class Gammaproteobacteria; order Vibrionales; family Vibrionaceae; genus Vibrio; species Vibrio sp. V09_P4A23P171. Next base: position 571 of record NZ_CAWNMR010000029.1, on the reverse strand, counting down.
TGAGCCAATTTCTAAAGAAAAAAGGCTTCAAGTTTATTGGCGAAACGATTTGTTATGCTTTTATGCAGGCGGTGGGTATGGTGAACGATCATTTGGCTGATTGCCCCAAGCGTTAATTTTTCAGGGTAACCTAATATGCAAAAGACCGCTGAAGATTCAGCGGCCTTTTGTTCTTCCGCTCATATTATGCACGCAGAGCAAGCTGTGCACTGTAGCGTTCTAATCCCGCTTTTAGATCAGCGATCAGATCGTCTACATCTTCAAGACCAATATGCACTCGAATCAGTGTACCTGCAAAGTGCGGGTGTGCGACGGTTCTTAAACTATCAAAGCTTTTGGGTTCATTAGCTAAAATCAAGCTTTCAAATCCACCCCATGAAAAGCCCATACTAAAATGTTGCATGCCATCGAGCAAAGCCGTCGTAGCTTTTGTATCACTGCTCTTTAATACAAATGAAAACAGCCCGTTACCACCAGTGAAATCACGCTGATAAAACTCATGTCCAGGACAAGTCTCTAACGCAGGATGGCGAACGTGATCCACTTCAGGTTGGTCTGCTAACCAGTGTGC
>NZ_CAWNMR010000028.1:0-26789 GCF_963875615.1 Vibrio sp. V09_P4A23P171 | reverse complement strand
CGGCCTAGGCTATTTAGAAAATGGCAACATGAGCAAAGCGCGTGAGAACCTAGAAAAAGCCACACAACATGCGCCGACTTACTATCGCTCGCAACTTGCGATGGCTCACTATTACGAAACTGTCGGTGAAACAGAGGCCGCACGTAAAACCTATCAAACCGCGCTTCGCGCCCATCCCAAAAATGGCAATATTCTCAATAACTACGGCACATTTTTGTGCAAGCAGGGCGAATATCAAAAAGCCGATGAATATTTTAACCGCGCCATTGCTCAACCCTATTATTACCTTGTCCCAGCAAGCTATGAGAACGCAGCCTTTTGCGCGTTAAAATCTGGCGATAAAGAACAAGCGCGCTACTATTTTGCAAAAACATTAGACCATGACCCTAATCGAGCTCGTTCATTGCTGCAATTAGCTAAATTGGAAATTGACGCTCAACAATACACGCAAGCTCGCATCCGCTTGATGCAATTTAATCAGCGCTACGGTAACCAAAAAACATCGCTTCAATTATTGGTAGAGTTAGAGAAAAAGGCAGGAAATAAAGCGTTAGAGAAAAAATATCAAGCGGCGCTCGATACCTTTTCCTAACATCGTATTACTAGGGCAAGGGTTATTTGATATTGGTGGGTCTACCGTCTTTGCCACCATTACGGTCACGATAGTGGATACGGCGAAGACGTCTGACTTTCTGAGCGCGCTGAATTTTTTGATATTCGCGATAGATAATACGAATAAAAAACCCAAGCCCAATCATCGCAAGCAAGGCAAACAGATAAGCGAAGGGCTGGCAGATCCAGTCAGGTTGGCAAGGTAAATAAAGGTCAAAGTCCATACCTTACTCCTTCTATTGCTATCTCAACTCACTGACCAATATAGTCAATCAACGAAGTCAGCCTAGCACTTTGCCGCTAACCATTGTTTGCGTTGACTGTCATTTTGGAAACTCCATGCGATGAATCGACTCACTTTTTGCCCTTGTTGCATTTCAACAACCTTCACCACTGCAGCACCCACTTTATCTAACTGTTTTTGCATCCAACGTACATTCTCTTTTTTAGAGATCAATGTGGTGAACCACAGCACTTGCTGAGCGTAGTGTTGACTTTCAAAGGCCATGTTTTTAATAAAGGCAGCTTCACCACCGGGGCACCATAACTCAGCTTTTTGTCCACCAAAGTTGAGCGTAACCACCTTACTTCTGTTAGCGTCTTGCCCCGCAATTTCTTGACCTTTTTTGACTCGATTACGCTGTAAATTTTTCAACTTACGTTCGCTGCCTTGCTGCGCCTCTACTTGTGACGCGTGGAAAGGCGGGTTGCACGTGGTGAGATCGTAACGCTCATTTTCTTGAATAATCTGCTTAAAAATGTGTTTTGCATCACTCTGCAAACGGCATTCAATACGCCCATTGAGTGAAGCATTGCCATTAACCACCAGATTGGCGGATTTAATAGAGATAGGATCAATATCGCTACCAACATAGCGCCAGCCGTACTCTGCCACGCCCACTATCGGATAAATACAGTTCGCTCCGATCCCAATATCAAGTGCTTGAACCTTTTCATGCTTGATTGCTGAGCACTCATCTAGCAGCAGATCGGCCACGCGATGAATATAATCAGCTCGACCGGGGATCGGCGGGCACAAATACCCAGCGGGAATATCCCAATGGGTCACATGATAATGATGTGCCAATAACGCTTTGTTGAGCATTTTCACCGCCATCGCATCGGAGAAATTGATGCTCGGTTCACCACTCGGGTTGCGAATAACAAAGGGCTTCAAAGCAGGCAGTGTATTAATCAGCGCGGGGAAATCGTATTGTCCTTGATGCTGATTACGAGGATGTAACCCCTGCTTTGCTTTTAACGCAGGTTTTTTATGGCTCGCTTCTGGTTGGCTTTTCTGCGGCTTCGCTTTGGCTGACATTACTGCTCCTCTTTTAAATCGAGATACATCATAAACAATCGTGCATCAAACTCGAGCTGATGATAATTCGGTTCCATATGGCAACACAGTTGATAGAAGGCCTTGTTATGCTCTTTCTCTTTGATGTGAGCCAGCTCATGTACCACTAGCATGCGCAACAGCGGCTCCGGTGCTTCTTTAAACATGCTCGCTATGCGGATCTCATTTCTAGATTTGATTTTCCCACCATGCACTTTGGCAACATAACTGTGCAACCCTAGTGCGTTATTAATAATGTGGATTTTATTGTCGTACACCACTTTACTGATCGGCGCCGTTTTCTTCATGTATTGATTTTTGAGATCAATCGCGTAGTTAAACAACGCTTTTTCACTTTGAATCGAATGGCGCTGTGGGTAGCGTTGCTCAAACCAGCTAACGAATTTACCGGCCGTGATCAACTGTTCAACTTGTGAAACGAGATGAGACGGATAGTTTTGTATGTAACGAAAAGATGGATGCATAGCCCAGCAACTGACTCATAAAAAAGGCGCTAAGTGTAACTGAATCAAGCCTGCGTTTCATCTTTCCAATCACAAGGAGCAAGGCTTCGTATCCGAGAGAGTTGAAACTCAGCGCCTCGGTGGGTAAACTTGCCGCCCTTTATGTTCGGTTAATGAGTGAATTGGATGAAACGTATTGTGCTCTACGTCAAAGATAAATGCCCGCACTGTAAAGATGCTCAGCGCTATCTTGACGCCAAACAGATCCCCTACCGCTTATGTAACGCAAAAATGCAACGCGGCCGGAAGGAACTAGATGCGATCGGCGCGCGCAGTGTACCGGCTTTAAAAATTGGTGATCGAATTATGATTGGCTGGAACCCAAACAACTTTGAAAAAATCTATCAAAGTTAATCGAACGATACACATAGCCCCTTTCACACGTACTGTTTCACAAATTCAATAAAAGTACGGTCGGCATTAGACAAATAGCCCTCTTTGCGCCATGCGAGGGCTAAATCTAACCAGACTGGCGGTTCAAAAGGGATCGCTCGTACATCCGGTTCATGCTCCGTTACAAGCTCTAATAACGCAGTCACTGCGTACTCATGTTTGACAATACTTAAAATCATTGGCAACAGATTGGTTTCAAAAGAGAAATGTGCGCTGAGCTTATGCTCTTTACACACTTTATCAATGAAGTCGCGGTGGAAATAACCGGGCTTAAACATTACCAATTCATGCTCAAAAAAGGTCTTAAAATCTATCGATTCTCGTTGTGCTAACTCATGTTCTTTCCCCACTACCGCCACCATTTGCGATGATAAGAGGGGATCAACTTCTAAATCCGGAGGAAGATCATGATTGAGGATCACGCCAATATCTAGCTCACCACTGAGCAACATTTTTCTAATCGACTGAGTTCCCGCTTCTATCACCGTCATTTTTAGCAAGGGAAAGTGACTTTTAAAAGCCATTACAATTTCTGGAAAGAAATAGGATCCCATCATGCTCGGCGCGCCGAGCCTCACTTCGCCTTTGACGAGCCCTTTAAGCTCATCCATCGCCAATTGTGCATCTTCAAGTTGCTGCAAAATACGAGTGGCGTGTTCATATAACACTTGCCCTTCATGGGTCAGCGTCACTTTTCGCTCATCTCTTTTTAGCAAAACAACCCCTAATTGCTGCTCAAATTTTTTAATCGAAATACTAAGCGCTGGCTGCGCAATGTGCAGTTGCTGGGCTGCTAAAGTAAAGCTGCCGCACTGAACCACAGCCGAAAAATGTTTTAGATGGCGAGTATCCATAGCTTTATGGTTCCACAGAATCAAACGAAGCGAGATTCGTCCAACGAGGTTGAGATATATTTTATATATCACGACGATATTTTTAATATATTTTATTAATCACCAAGCCACTGCTACTGTGATCACAGATACATAACGTAAGTGAAGCGTAATCATGATCGAAATTGGCAGTAAAGAATACCGAAAAGTCACTTGGGGACTTGCGCTCGGCTCGTTCTTAGTCTTTTGTAATCTCTATCTTTTTCAGCCAATGTTGCCCTACCTTGCTACGCATTTTGCGGTTTCAGAAACCCAAATTAACTGGTTATTTGCCGCATCAACCCTCGCACTCTCCGTCAGTTTAGTCCCTTGGGCAATCAGCTCTGAATCCTTTGGCCGCCGCAAAGTGATGTTATTAGGGCTATTCATGATGCCATTAATCGGCAGCTTAATGTTGATCAGCCAACAGCTATGGGTGCTGGTTTTAACACGTGCACTAATGGGCGTCGCATTGGCCGCCTTTGCTTCGGTTGCCGTGGCTTACATGGCTGAGGAGCTTTCGCCTCAAGCATTTAGCCAAGCGATTGGCGGTTATATTGCTGCGAATTCATTAGGTGGCATTAGCGGCCGAATTTTAGGCGGTATATTGACCGATGCCTTTGGCTGGCAACAAGCCGTGATTGTGATTGCCATACTCACTTTCGTATGCGCCATCATTGTGCTGTGGTTACTACCCATTCAACGCAATTTCACGCCGCAACGAGGCTTGTTCTTTCACCACAACCGTGCGCTAGTAAAACATCTTTCTAACCGCACACTGTGGCTTGCGATGCTGATTGGTGGTACTAACTTCGCGCTGTTTGTTAATCTCTACTCAGTGATGGGCTTTCGGCTTGTCGCCGAACCCTACTCGCTACCGATTGGCTTAGCATCATTGATCTTCCTATGTTATTTGGCGGGAACACTCAGCTCGAAACTGACCGCTAACTGGACAAAACGCTACAATGCCATTTCGGGCATGATGTTGGGAGCCTTGCTCAGTTTATCGGGGATGTGGCTAGCTTTGGTTGAATCGATCCCGTTTATGCTGATCGGTTTAATGTTGATCAGTTTCGGCGCGTTTTTTACCCATACGCTCGCCTATTCATGGGTGAGCCAAAAGGCCAGCAGCGCAAAAGCAACCGCGACCGCTCTGTATTTGGTTCATTACTATGTGGGTGGCAGCCTTGGCGGGTTTTTCTTACTCTATTGCTGGCAAAATGGCGGTTGGGCGGTGGTGGTTTCGGGTGGAATGGTGTTGTATGTGGCGATGTTTTTTCTCTGTTGGAAATTGCGCCATGATGACCGCGCCCTTGCGCACCGCAAACCGCTGCATGAATTGATCAAGTAGTGTTATCCACTCACTTTATCAAAAGACTCATGTTATGCTTGCGCCAAATTGACTATTTTAATAAGCACTATGAGCGTAACGATAAATAAAACCGCCATCACAACTGAAGTCGAACAGTGGCTTAACGATGTGGTGATTGGCTTAAATCTCTGCCCTTTCGCCGCAAAACCACAACGTAACCAGCAGATCAAAATTTTCGTCAGTGAAGCCGATACTGAAGAACAATTGCTGCAAGACATTTTGCAACAATTGCTAGAGTTAGAAGGCAGCTCGGCACAGTCTCTTGAGACCACCTTAGTGGTGGTGCCAAACATGCTCGAAGATTTTTTTGAGTACAACTTTTTTATCGATTGGGTCGAAGCATTAATTACGCAACAAGATTGGCAAGGCATCTTCCAAGTCGCTACCTTTCACCCTCACTACTGTTTTGGCGGCACACGCCCCGAAGATGACGAAAACCTAACTAACCGTTCGCCGTACCCGATTTTCCATCTTATTCGCGAAGAGAGCATGGAAAAAGTACTCAAGCACTACCCTAACCCAGAAGCGATTCCCGATACCAATATCGCTCGTGTTAGTGCTCTAAGTGACCAAGAACGCCGCCAACTGTTTCCTTATTTGTTTCTCAATAAGTAACCCTGCTCTTTAACCAAACTGATGGCATGGGTCGCAGCTTTGCCATCAGTTTGTTACTATCCATTTTCTTACTATCAGTTTATTACTATCAATTTGTTACTACGCGTCACAATCCCTGTTAACCAAACCAATGGACCGAGATAATGCATTTATCCAAGCTTACTCAAGAGATTTACGATCATCTTTACCGCGATATTACCGAGTTTCGTAGCACCTTTGATCTCCCCGTTGCTGATGCCAGCAGCTTAAACGATAAAGCTGACACGTTGCATACTTCGCTCGCGATTGAAGAGTTGACTGAACTTGCTGAAGCTGACAATAAAACGGAACAAGCGGATGCGATCATCGATACTGTGTATGTTTTGATGGGTCGTTTAGTCCACCTTGGACATAGCCAAGTGAGTGACAACTTAGCGATCAGCTATTTGATTGATCTTCTGCTCAATGTTGCCGTGAATCGTGGCATCGAATTTATTCCATGCTGGGATGAAGTACACAGCTCGAACATGAGTAAAGTATGTCGCAATGAAAAAGAGTATGCCGATACCCAAGCCTACTATGCTGAACAAGGTATTGAGCTGATGGCCGTACAAAAAGGCGACTACATTATTGCTAAATGCGCACAAGATTTTGTCTCTGAAGGCAAAACGATTCGCCAAGGTAAAGTGCTCAAATCAGTCTATTACCGTCCTGCTGACCTTGCTTCATTGACGCAATAACCTTGCAAAGACTCAGATAAAAAAAACCACCTTGTGGGAGCAAGGTGGTTAAGAGACTTATAAAAAGCCTAACAAGAACGAGAATGTATCGGTTCTATTAATGCGATTGGCGTGCCAACTTTTGCATAAAATCTAACCATTTGTTTTTAATAGACTTACTATTTTTATCATTCTATCTTCAGCACATTGATGCGCTAAAAGTGTGCTGACTGCACGACAGTTGTGCTTTTAATCAAAGATAAGGTAAGGCTTTCCTTCAACAACAACCTGCTTCACCTGAGTCTGAAACGCTGCACTTAACGCTTGGCTCTCTAATACTTGTTCAACCGAGCCGGAACTTTGCAATACGCCATCTTGCAGTAACAGAGCGCGATCGGCATGGCGCAATGTTCGATTGAGATCGTGATTGGCCATTACTACCGCAATCCCTTGCTGTGCAACCTCTTCAATCAAACGATAAAGCAACCCTTCTTGAGCAATATCAAGAGGCGCCGCAGGTTCATCTAATATCAATAACTGCGCATAAGGGTTTAAGGTTGGCCAAATTTGCAAGCAAATACCGGCCAAGCGGACACGTTGCCATTCGCCGCCTGACAGTTGGTGAATGGATCGATGCAATTTGTCTTGAATATTCAATCGTTGAGTGAGATGAACCACGGCTTGATTAACAACCTGAGAATGTAAATCGGCGCAACTGGGGATCGCTAAGGCAAGATATTGATAAACATCGACATTAAAAACAGGCTTGTCGTTTTGCGACAGATAAGCTCGGTGCAGTGACAGCGCCTCTAACGATGCGCTTGAAAGCTGAAGATCACCAATGTAGACCTCACCTTGGCTCTCTGTCACACCAGCTAACGCCGACAGTAAAGTGCTTTTTCCGCTGCCATTAGGCCCAATGACATGCAGCACCTCTCCCGCTTGGCAGGTAAAAGAGAGTGGCAATAAACGTGATGAAACCTGCAGGCTATTAACGTGAATCATGGTTTTTCAACAACATCCAAATAAAAATCGGCGCACCAATGGTGGTAGTGACGACACCAAGTGGAAGCTCAGCAGCATTAAGCGCCGTTCTGGCAACGGTATCCGCGCAGACCAGTAAAAGTGCGCCGAACAGAGCCGACATAGGTAAAAGGTAGCGGTTTTCAGAACCAAACGCCAAACGCAATAAATGCGGAACAACCAACCCAACAAAACTGATCACACCGCCCAATGCCACCGCAGCTCCTACTAGCAGCGACACGGAAAAAATCAATTTCCAACGTAGTCGATGCACATCCACACCTAACTGCTTTGCATGAGTTTCGCCCAACATCAGTTTGTCTAACGTTTTTCCTTGCAGAGCAAGCCAGATGATCACAGGAAGCGCAGCTAATGAAAGCGTATGTTGATACCAGCTTGCACCACCAATACTGCCCATCAACCAGTAAACCAGTTGCCTTAAACTGAGATCATTACTGAAATAAAACGCCCATGTCACCACAGCACCAGATAAAATACCCAGCGCCACACCGACCAGCAGTAAGCGGGTTGTACTTAAACGCATCGCTTTAGCCATGCTGACCAGTAAAAGAGTAAACACCATCGCACCGGCTACGGCACAAAGCATGAAAATTTCAGGTGAGGCCAAAGCAGGGAAGAAAAACAGCACCACTACCATCGCCACACTGGCGCCACCAGAAATACCAAGCACGCCCGGCTCTGCCAAAACATTCCCTAATAGCACTTGCAGCGCCGCGCCTGATACGGCTAGTGAAGCACCAATGATGACGGCAGAGAGCAGACGAGGAGCACGAAGTTCAGTCACTAACTGCCATTCCAGTGGTGACCAAGTGTGAAATGGGCTGATAAAGAGTTCACCCACCATCAAATAAAACGCACTCATCGTAATCAACAATGCCAGCATAGCGTAGAGGGCGTAATGCCAGCGACGCTGTTTTTTTAAGAGTAACTGATTGAACGTCATGCGCTTATATGTAAGTAAGAGAAACAATAATGGCCTAACCTTACCGTTAAGCCATTTAAATAGAAAGTGATATACCAAAGCAATCGCCTGTTAACCTTGTCAACAGGTCAAAAGATTAACAAGCCAAAAGTACCATCGGTTAATCGTATACCAATTGATCGTCTTCATAGCGTGTTGCCACTTTGCACACCATTAACGCGGCGCGCTGGCCTAATGCCACTTTTCGGTTAGGAAATACGATCGCTTCATCTTCATTTTTCGCCATGAGTGGCTTTTCACCATCATGACCAAATACCTCACCATGTTTAAACGCGGTGAAGTTTTCGACGTTATCATCAAACATGAAATCAAAATCGTCATGCAAACGGACGATGGTACGGCTGACACGATAAATGGTTGGCTTTCTTGGCAAGTGTTCAGGTGTCGCATTGGCTACCAAATCGCGCATGGCTAAGTCAAACGCGACTAATCGCTCTAGGTTGTTTTGACCAAGAGGTGCGACTTGCCCCAGCTCAAGCGTTAAAGCTTGCGCGGCAAAATTCTCTGCACTGTACCAACTGAAGGTACTCGAGGGTGAATTTGAAAGCAGCACCGCTTCAATATGCGCACTTTCAATCAATGCCATCAGCGCGCGGCTGCGGACAGGATGGCGGGATTTAGGGCTGATGGCAAACGAATAATGTTTGGAGTGACGAATCGCACAGTGCAAATCAAGATGCCACCGGTTTTGCTCAGCGGTGTGTTCGAAAAAGTCTTTCACTGTCTGTTTGAGATGCTGTGCAATCTCTCTTTCTAGGGAGGTATTGCCCTTTTTATCATCAAATAAACGGTTCAAATTTTCTTGCACGAAACGGGTATGTTGATTCGTCGCCTGAGGATGAGCCACAATAAATAAGCAGCGGTGTTGGACCGCTTGAAAACCTGACTGAATATCATCCACCAGCTTATTTACTAATTCCATTGGCGCAGTTTCGTCACCATGAATACCGCAAGAAATAATGATGTGCTTACTCTCATCGTTGAGATGAGTGGGAATCACTTCGAGCACTCCACGCGAGAGCACTTTAAGCGTAATACCAGCTGCCGTTTTGATTTCGCCAGTGACCATTTCTTGGTCTAAATCCAAACTATCAAATAGGAAAGATTGGCGGAAAAGGGACTTCGTCATGCGTTACTCCTTTATTGCACAGCGGTATGTTAATGAATTGTAGAAGCAATTTATGTTGAGGCGATCCCACTTATCAAGATGGATAAGGGTAAACTTAACTCATCAACGATCGTCTCAATACCTTATACAAAAATACGCTTAACCAGAGGCTCGGCGTTAATTGCCGGGAATTCTACCATTAAATCTGATAGTTACTCCATACTCTACTGCATGCTCACCCGGTGCTAAATTTGAATTCCGATGCTCTTCACACTCACATTCTTAGTGTTATCTTTTCCTATTTGGATATGAGTTAATGATTGATAGTCGATATTAAACACACTATACCAATGGCGGTTTTGCCAGTCAGTGCCTAGAACATTGGCAAGTATCATTCTGATTGTTCCACCATGAGCGATAATTAAAGTGTCTTGCTTGATCTCTTTAATCTGAGCCTCCCAAGCACGAGTTACACGCTGATGAAAATCGGCCAAGTTTTCTGCATTCGGTAGTTGATGTTGGGCCGGATTGGTCCACAAAGTTTCCACTACTGGCCACATCGATTGCAGTTCATCAAAGGCCACGCCATCGACGTCACCAAAATCCATCTCTTGGAAATCAGGCTCAATTTGGTAATCCAATTTCGGCTGCTGTAAAACCAGTTGCTGCGCTAAATCATGGCAACGGCGTAGCGGCGAAGTAATGATGTTTGAGAAGGAGTAAGGGGATCTCAGCAAAGTGTGAGCGATCTGCTCTTGCCGATGCGCTTCAACGAGCACATCTGTTTTACCATTGAGCGCAGACCGACCGACGGTTTTACCGTGGCGCATCAAATAGAGATTGATCATTGTGAGCCTTTTAAAGCGATGTCTTTTAAAACAATCGGTAAGCCCGCCGCAATAAAGCTCACTCGGGTTGCTAACTTGGCTAGCGCTTGGTTAAGCCAGCCCGCGTTATCGACAAATAAGCGCGAAACCTCCCCCATCGGGATCACGCCAAGGCCCACTTCGTTAGCGACGATAACCAAAGTGGCGGGCGTTTGCTCAACGGCAAAACAGAGTTGCTCGACTCGCTTTTTTATCTCCGCTTCGTGAGCTTGCTGGCCATGGTTATAGATAACGTTATTCAGCCACAGCGTTAAGCAGTCCACCAATACCACATCATGTGCTGAAAAAGTGGCAATTAACTCAGGTAGTTGTTCAGGGCATTCGTGCTCTTGCCATTCCGACGTTCTTTGCTGCTGATGGTGAGCAATCCTTGCCTGCATTTCATCATCAAACGCAATTGCGGTGGCAACATAGTTAAGCTGAGCCTGCGGCAGCCGCATTAGCAGGGCTTGGTGTTCTTGCTTTGCGGCCTGTTCAGCGAAACAAGACTTACCGCTACGCGCGCCACCCAAAATCAAATGCACCATTATTCAATCATTCCCATGCTCAAATAACCCAACCCAGCGAATACAATAAGCAGCAGATAGATCAGCAGTTCCATAATCTGTTGTGCAGCGCCAAGGCAATCACCCGTGAAGCCACCAATACGCGCCATCAACCAAGCTTTGAAGAAAATACGAAAAACTACAGCAACCAATACCAAACTTAAGCTTACCTGCCAACCAAACCATAACGCAGGCGCTAAGCCGCACAGCAGTAGAAAAATGAGCTCTGGAAGGGTTTGTTTATTGGCTAGCGGCTTACTTTTGCTGCTATCGAGATCGCTTACATACGGCATGTCGAAAATCAACGATGCCGCTATCGCACGGCTAAAACTGTAGCCTAGTACCCACACCATTAATACGTTGCCATAACCAAGTAGCGCCTCTAAAAAGAGAAACTTACACAGTAGCGCCATCACTAAACTGGCCGCACCATAAGTGCCAATGCGGCTATCTTTCATGATGCTCAAACGGCGCTCAGCCGTCATTCCTCCGCCAATGCCGTCCGCCATATCAGTTAAGCCATCTTCATGAAACGCCCCTGTTAATAGCAAACTGGCCACCATCGTCAGTGCGATGCTTACCTCGTTTGGTAAAATCAGGATCAGCACACTGTAGATGGCACCGCAGATCGCGCCGAGTAATAGACCAACCAAGGAAAAATAGCGCCCAGATCGGTTCATTCGTTCACTGCAATAGGGCGTATTGTTAGGAATAGGAAGGCGCGAGAAAAAACTCAACGCCAACCAGAACAGCTCTAATTGATAAGCGAAAACGCGCAGCATTACACTGTCACTCCTGCGTCGGCAAAACTGGCCATGGTGTTGTAAAACTCGGCGGCCGCTTTGACCAAAGGTACGGCTAATACCGCACCCGTTCCCTCACCCAATCTCAACCCTAAATTAAGCAGTGGTGTCGCGTTTAACTGTTCAAGTACGCGTTGGTGGCCCGATTCATGGGACTGATGAGCAAAAATCATCAACTCGCGGCAATCTGGCTCAATAAGTGTGGCCACATACGCGGCTACCGTGACGATAAATCCATCCACCAGAATCGGCGTTTGCTGCTGGTAAGCGCCTAAAAATGCTCCGACCATTTGCACAATTTCAAAGCCGCCTACTTCCGCAAGGACCGTTTCTGGATCCAAACCACGGCAACGTGTTACGCCTTGCTTCACCAGCTCTACTTTTTTCTGATATTGCTGTGTTGAAATGCCAGTGCCGTAACCAACGCACTGTTCAACAGAATGTTTAGAAAGCGCCGCTAATATCGCAGAAGCGCTACTGGTATTGCCAATGCCCATTTCACCAAACATCACTATATTGGACCCCGCACGGATCACCTGCTGCACGGCCTGATTGCCTAGCAGTAGCCCTTGCTTCACTTGCTCTACAGACATCGCAGCTTGGCGAGCAAAGTTCTCCGTTCGGCTACCTAAGCGCTGCACAAGAAAGTGCGGATTGTCGCTTTCTACAGGGAGTAAAATCCCGCAATCTATCACTTTCATCTCGACTTGATTGCTGCGACAAAAACAGTTGATGGCCGCACCACCCGCCAGAAAGTTAAGCACCATTTGCTGAGTCACCGCGCTTGGCGCAATGCTAATGCCTTCATCTGCAATGCCGTGATCGCCAGCAAAGACCAGTACTGTAGGCTTATGAATGGTGATCTGCTGAGTGGGCTGAGGCTGATTTTGACTTTGGATTAAGGCGAGCTGGTGTGCTAATGACTCAAGTTGGCCCAGCGCTCCCAACGGTTTGGTTTTTTGATCGATTCTTTGCTGTATTGCTTGGCTATGATCTTGTTTTAACATTGCTTCTGGGCTCTTCCATGAAAAGAGAAGAGTTTACTCGTATTCGCTAGTATCGGCTAGGTTTTGCCTATTTGAGCCTAAAAAAACACCCCCTGTTTTCTACAAAATCAGGAGGCGTTTTTAGGTTTATATGGGCGCTATTGTCAAACAGACACGCCCACAAAGGCTGGTTTTAACCCATGAAAGACATGATTACGACAAGCTAAACTTCCCGGTATTCACATCCGACCATGCGGCCATAATCGCTTGCTGAGGCTGAGAAGCTAATCCATCCATAAAGTTGCTTTCTCCCACCTTAGGCGCGAAGGAACTCATCGCTTGAATGAGGTTGTCTAACGCATTATCAGTCAAACAGGTATATTCCTGCTCACCTTGAGCGTCTTTTTCACCTAAACCGATAATAAGTTTGGCTCGATTATTTGCAAAATAATCATTGAAAGTCACACAACCTAACGCATCAAATAGCGTTTGATCGGAAGAGGTATCAGTATGGCGTGCCATAGAGATTTTCAGATCGTAACCACTACGCTCAAACCATAAACGGTTCCAATCAATACCGTTGAAGATGATGTTTTCACCTTGGCGAATATCTTCAACCACGTTATCGATCACCTCACCACTGACCACAAAACTGTCTACGCCAGCACCGCCTTTGAACGTATTTTGGTAACCCCCAAGCACCATGACATCGCTACCTTCACCACCGTTTAATGTGCTGAATTTTGAGATGGCGGCGGCAATTAAGTAATCCTCGCCCTCGCCAGCATTAATCGAAGCATGGTAACCCATCAGTTTGACTTCATCGTTTCCTTGGCCAGCATCAATTCGGTTGTGATTGCCAAAGACTCTCGCAAAGTCATTGCCTGCACCAAGATCAAGTTGGTTGTTATTACCGATGGTTACAGCAAAGTCTTGATCGTCTCCCATGTCCACACGGTTGAAGTTACCTGAAGTGACCGCATAGTCATTACCTGACCCCATGGTGATCTCACCACCTTCGCCAAAGACAAAGGATTGATCATCACCCGCGCCCATAAAGACGTGGTTAATGCGTCCGGCCACAACCGCCGTATCATTACCATCACCGCCGAACATCATGTTCTCGCGACCCATTAAAACGCCCATATCGTGGCCTTCACCGCCGGTGAAAATATTGGAGACTCCCGTTGCGTAGAACACATCGTCATCTCGGCCGCCCCAGAAGTTATTATTGTCGCCTAGATAAGCGCCGAGATCTTTACCGTCACCACCCCAGTTGAAGTTGTAATTGCCCAGAGAAACGTTCATATCGCCATCCCCTTGCAAATGCCCACTGTTACGAAGGAAATCAAACGTTTTATCCTTCATATTGAGCAAATCGGCGGTGAGATTCTGCTTCAGATTACTGACCAATGATGCCATCTCTGCCTGCTTATCTTTGCTAAACATGGTGGCAAATAAATTGGGCAAATTGAGCGCATTAAAACCAAATGCGCGCTCTGGTTTGGTTTCTTCAACAGTGGCTGATACGTTTTCCGTTGCCGCAGGCGCGCCATTGAGAGTCACTTGCGCTGTATCGTTTTCCTCTGGTGCTTTCTCTTTCAGTCCATGACTTTCAGCAAAGGATTGAAGACCATCAGCCCCCATATCGATTCCCGCTTTGAGGCTATCTAGCAATTTTTCTGGGTCAGTAAATGCGCTGAGCTGCTCACCACCAAACTCGCCTATCACTTCTAGCATCTCTTTTAAAATGGCAACGCCATCTACCGCTTCATCAGTACGAGAGACTATTTTGCCATCAGCGGTGTAATTGACACCGAAGATATCACCTAAAGTCGTCTCTGCACCGACCTCAGCAAATTTACCCAGCAGCTTATTCTTAAGCTGACGAGGCAAGTCTTGCGGATTATAGGTAAAGGTCGTTTGAGCCATTCCCGTTGCTGAGAATTGTTGGGTTAACACGCCAAACAATGAACCGAGATTGGTATCCAAAATCGCTTGGATGTTGTCTCCGAACATAAAGTTCCAGTTGCCCGTGGTGACCTGAATATCGGCTCCTTGGCCACCGACCGCGAAGTTAAAGGCCAACTTCTCGTTCATTTGACGGAACTTATCCGCGCGGCTCATCTTGCCAGTATCATTATTACTATTGCCACTTAGCCACTGGTTGTACTTTTTATTCAACGTTGCTTCAGCGTCAGACTTCAAGCCGCGGCTGCTGCGCTCATTCTGAGAGTCCAAATCAACCAAACTGGTGTAGTCAACACTGCTGGTTTGATCGAGACCGGACATCTCTTTAACAAATTTTTTCGCACCAGAGAGTGTCCACTGCTGTTCTTGAGCCGCTAACCAATCGGCACCCTTTCCTGATTGTGCGATGCTTTGTAATACTCCTGAAATACGTGATGCACCATCAAATGGATTGACCAGTGGCGGTGTCGGGATCGACTTATCCATCATCACGATAAGGTCATTACTGCGACCCATATTGAAACTTACGTTGCGGTTACCCATAAACATTTGAGCACCTTCAAGCGCCTGATAACCAGCGATGTCGACACTATGTTTGCTGCCACCATTACCAATATGAACCATGACATTGTTGTCACCAAAGGCCAGCGACTTAAAGCCTCCCGTACCCACTTTAATACCAACATTTGACGTACCCCAGTTAACTGCGGTGAACTCACCATCACCGACGTTGACCTGAATATTGCCCGAGTAGCTGAGCTTATTGTCACTGCCCGCCGATGCCGTAGTATCCGTTTCCGTTTTACGCTTTTCAGGTGCTTCAAACACCTCACTATTGTCGCCAATGGCACCACGTGCTGGCTCATTAACCTCACTCGCACCAACACGAGAAAGATGGATATCCCCTTCCGCCACACCGTTACGAATGATCTCGTCACGTGCGGTAACTTCGCCTTGCGTATTCCAAGTCAGTGAGACTTTATTGTTTGCAGCCTTTTTTACCCAATTTCCATTGGCATCTTGAGTATGTTTGCGCCCTGTTGTGTCTACCGCTACATCAGAGTTGCGAACCGACACATCCACGCGAAGACCATTGGCATCCATGGCATTGATAAATTGATGGCCAAAGCCTTTCTGCTTGTCATCACTCACTAAAGAGCAACCGACAATACTGATATGGTCAGGCTTGTTGCTGATATTTTCCGCTTGGCCGAATGCCTGCTGGAACTTCGCCAATTTCACTGCAAGTTCATCGGCACTGTAGCCACTTAAGCGAGTGTTGTTGTGTTCTGAATCATCACGCCCATGGCCAACCAATTGCCAGCGCAGCTTTCCATCCAGTTTAGACGGATCGCCGTACACCACGCGATAATTCCCCTCAGAATCGAGCTGAACGACCACACTGTTTTCAGGATGCTTGCCAGCTAGATTTGCCGCCGCTTTTGCAACTACTGAATCGTTTTCCATTTGAACAATCACTTGGCCGTCAAAGCGCGTTTCACCGCCGTCATCTTTAGGCACAACCGCTATCTGACTCCAATCGTCGACGTTTTGATTGTCTAAAGCCATCACTGATGACGTTGATACAGTGCTATCGACTTGATGATCACCGAGTCTATCCAGTTGAACTTCTTTTTCAAAATCAACAACTTTTGCTTTCAATTTATGAGCGAGTTCATCTCTCACATCTAAGAACTCATGAGACAATTTACGTTTTGGTGTAAAGAGTTGGTCATCAAGGCCAGCATTCCACTTATCATTGAGTGATGCTCGGTAACTGACATTAATCGCTACCTGCTGGAAATTAGAAAACTCCTGCGGATCACGAATCACCACCGCACCTTGCTCATTCACATTGAAATACGTTTGGATAGAGCCCTTTCCTTCGCCTAAACCATCTTCCATAAAGAAGCTTTTAGGTACAAAGAAAGTCGCAGGGAAATTGTCCGCCATTACCGCATAAGGGTTTGCGTCGTCTGCACCATGATGCACCATCTCTAGGCCATCGGTTCTGCCCAAGCTGGTATTGATCACATCTTTCAGCGTTTTTAAGCGATCGCTCACAACACCAAGGCTCGCCCCATCCTTCTTGTTATAAAGCTCTTCACTGCTGTATAGCTCTTGATACTTAGGCGTTAAGTCTTCGTAAGTAACAGACTCTTTCCACTGTTCCCAAGTTAATGGTTGCTTGACCTTATCTTGCGGCCCTAGCTCTGCGTAGGAATACATCACCGTCAACAAATCATAGTCTGCTGTCATCGGCTGTTTAGATACAGGATCACCAATCACTTTGAACGGCGCTAGCTCACCATCTTTCATGTAATGAACCTGCCACAGATCTTTGCTCTCAACAGTCACTTTATTCAGGAAGAAAGTGACTGTTTGATCACCATTGGTTGCCGTTGTTTTGTACATACCGCTTTCTGCATCAAACTCAAGAGCTGTCAGTGACTGATATTTAGACACCAACTCATCTATTCGAACCTGATTCAGATACAAATCGGCACTTACCGCATTACCAGACTCAATGGATTGTTCAGCATAGTCGTTAAATTTATCGAGATCTCTTCTTGCAGATGCTTTGGCAAATGACTGATCTACAGGAATAAAACCAGACATTGGCCCCCAATCAGAACTTTTCGCCTTAACGAATAAGCCTTTACTGCTATAGAGCTTAGAATCAATCAGTGACTTCGACTTCTCATCAACTGGTCGAACACCGATAATGACATTTTCACGCTCAGCAACCTCCGCCAATATTTTCTGATCAATATCAGGCATACCAAGCTCGATGGTTTCTGGTTGCACGATTGGCTCGAGAACTAAATCTCGGGATTGATAATTCTTATGGGATGAGTCTGTATTTGTCCCCAGCTCTGTATCAGAAGCTACTGCTTTATCCACAGACGAATCTTCGGTCGCATGAATATCTTTCACTTCGCCCGCTTCCTCTACCGCTGCTTGCTCTGCATTGAACAGACCGGAGACAATTTGATCCGCGTACTGACCCATCAAGCGGTTGCTCGCTTCGTGGCCATAGAAGGTTTGTTCACCCGTGACGTTGTAGCCAGCAATCGCGAGTTTAGCTCGTAGCTTCTCGCCTTCTTCGCCTAAGCCTTCGTTGTCCGTTAGCAGCAGAATCGGCGTCTCTTTTGGCAAGCCTTTTAGGTTCTTCTCCACTGAGAACTGGCCGTTAACCGCTTTCGCGATAGCCCCCACAATGCCCGCTGGATTCGCCACTTCATGAGCGGTGATCGCTTTGGTCATACTTGGCATAGGACGATCAAGCAATAAGCCAGAAACCGTTTGACCATTTTGCACAGCATAACGTGCTAAATCTGCAGCAATCGGACCACCCATTGAGTAGCCATGAATGATGATGTTGCTCGGGTCAATGCCCTTGTCATTCACTAGGTAGTTGAACATGGTACGAGCATCTTGGTACAAGCCTTTTTCGCTTGGTCCGCCGTCGCTTTCACCATAGCCACGCAGGTTGACTGCGAGCATGTCGATACCTTGTTTCTGGTAGTGGTTGCGAATCGCGCTCGCTTGCTCTTCAGCTGAAGAGCCAGAACCATGTAGGAACAACACGACTTTGCTGCTTGTCGCGCTTGTTTCACCTTCGCTTGAGGCAGTTCCCTGATGGTAATATCCCGTTAAACGGCCTGCTTCTCCTTGCAGGGTGATTTTCTGCGATTCACCTTTTTCCACCGCATGATCAAGTAGGGTTTGTGTGATTTCGCCAATCTTACGGCGAGCTTCTTTATCGCCATACAACTCGTTATTGAGGAATCGAGTCAATGGGCTCAGAGATTCTTTATCGCGCGGTGGCGTACCATCATTTTCGATGGCGACGGTTTCTTTTTGTTTATCACTATCTAGATTCTGCCTCCCACCTAAGGCGTGTAATTCCTCTTTATCATTGGAAGCTGTTTGCGTTGACGTGGTTGTCTCATGGTTTTCAATATAAGGCGCAGTCACTTTCGCCCATTGCTCGGCATGCTGCGTCATCAACCATTCTGCTTTATGATTTGCAGAAGCACTGGATTTAGAGTTTTTAACTGGAGGCTGGTCTTTGCTTGCCCGATACTCCTGATACCAGGCATCGAAATCATCACTATCGCTCACCAGAGCATTCACTTCAGTAATGATGGCTTTGCGGCTAGCAGAGTCAAAATGATCGAGTGCCTTAACATCAACTTTTGCGGTGGACTCTGTTTTAGGCACAAATTTACTTAAAACACTCGGCACACTGCGAAACTCAAACAAAATCGCGGGTTCAGGCTGCTGCGAACTTCCTGTCGTTGCATTGTTGATTCCATGCCCCGCCACTTCTCCTCCATACTGGAAGTATTCAAACACGTTCTTAGCAAGGCTTTCTGAATGTGAACCTTTCAGCTTCTCAATAATTTGTTGTCGCACGTATCGTGAGTCGTCTGCGCTCAGAAGCTCCAGCATTTTTACTGGCTTAGTTCTCGGCAAAATCTCCCAAGCATTTTTCACTTTCGGATCGGTTAACCCTTGAGCATTCGGCGAGAAGCCTTCAGATGCAGGATCCCAATCATTAATATAGATACCGTACTCTTTCGCCAGATTTGCTGTTTTTGAATACACCGATGTTAGATAGGCATACACATTTTGCGCTGCCACTGGATCATCTAATTTAGCTTCGTTCGCATTTACTAAAAATTCATCTCTCAGTCCTGACTGATACCAAGGCGCAGATTCTAGAAGTCTCACTTCCAATGACGAGCTTGAACCAAATTCTTTCGCACTGATGGCCATCGTGGCTTGTTGTCCACTAGGGGTCATTCCTATTGTCTGCCCTTGAGCTTCAATAGAAGTACCGTTACCCGCCGCGATGAAATGCTTCGAATTCGATATAACCAGCGTAAAACGCCCATCATCACTAACCAAACTAGGTAAGCTATGGTGATTCGACTGATTGATATGGCCTGTAAATTCTTTCGCTAGCCATAACATTGCCTCTTTGCGACTTTCAATCGCAACCATATCACTGGTTTCACTAGGATATGTAACCAATTCAATGGTATGAGTCTGCCAGTTGTTCACCCCTTTGATATCAGTGATACCAAAGGGGTTACTGTAACCACCTTGATTCATGTCTTTGGTCAACATAAACAATGGGTTACCTTGTGAATCATGCACATATCCAAACGTCTGTGCTGAGTTCTTAGGTAAAACAACAACTAGGCCAGATAGCTCATTTTCTATACCAATGGATGTCGATGCAAAATGGCTTTTAAACCCAGGAACGCTTTTAGAACCAAGTAGGCCAGTCGGTTGACTTCTCTTAACAGCGCTCAACCCTTCTAGGTTCACCCCTGAAATGTGAATCTCTTTTCGGCTCACATCCTGAGAGGCCGTTGTTGGCACAACAATGCTGTCGGCGTTTGTCTCAGTGAACATCGAAGTGACAGAACTACCCGTATTTTTCGCTCGAATTCCTGCGTTAATTTGCAGGCGGTTGACTGCATTGGTCGCACCTTCTAAGGCTTCTAGCTCTTGCTCGCTCAAGCCTTCGCTAAAGCGACCATCAGCGTTTGTTTGACTGTCAGCGTTGATATGGCGGCCCGCAGCACCAGCGGCTTCGACGCTATGTGCTTGACCCACAAGGCCGCTGCCCGCAACACCTTGACGATCAGGGCGATCGCTTTCGTTTTGCTTAGCCCCTTTCGCATCATTCTGCACTTGGTTGGCTTTATGTTCCGCGTTCATCGCATCGCGATCACCACGCGATTGCGCGTCGTTTGCTGCGCTGTGTGCGTCAGATTCGGCTTGTTTCGCGTCATTGCCTTTTGCCAAAGCATCAGCTTTACGTTTTTCAGCATCAGTTTTAGCATCAGCAATGCCTTGCTCTGCACCCGCCAGGTTTTGCTCACCTTTTGCGACGCCTGCTTCCGATTGTGCAACCGAATCTTTGACTTTATTTTGATTGTCCGCGTGCGTCTGTTTCGCGGCAGCAATCTGCTCACCAGAAACCTGTTTTGCGTTGTCCAATTGGGTTTGAACACCATCAAGCAAGCCACCGGCAAAATCGTTGCGCCATTGGTCGCCCGACTCACCCGTATGCGTGGCTTTGTCATCGAGCACATCGAGACCTTGTGCCAGTTCGGTCAACTCAGCCGTCACGGCTTCCGACTCTTCTTTCACTGCATCGCGTTGAGCTTGACCATTATTTTCCAGAGCTTGTTGGTCGGTAGATTCCAGTTGGCTTTGCGAACCTGCGACAGCATCGAGCTGTTTCTGCTTTTCTTGTTCTAGACGCTGGCGATCCGCTTCTGCGCGCTCTTTGTCTGATAGGGCATTCTGCGACGCTTGATTTTGCGTTGCATGCTCACTCACCGCATTAGTTTGCTGTAGCGTTTCTAATTTCGCAACTACGTTATCTAAGATATAGCCCAACCCATCATCGTGGCCTGTGCCTTTGAATTCGATACGGTTACTGCCAGCTTGAGCGGTCAGTTTTAAGGTTTTTTTCTGCCAAGCAGATTCATCACCAGACGATGAGAAAACCACTTCGCCGTTCCAGAGAACGTCAATGCCTTCGTTATTAGAAATGCCTGCACGTTTTGCAAAATCAAAGCTCAGCGTAATAACTTCGCCATGATTGAGATCATTCAGATCTTGAAAAATGGTCGTGTTGATGTAGGTGTCAAGCTCACTGACTCGGTTGCCGTGTCCTTCACTTGCAACGCCATAACCGTTGGCAGAAAAACCTGCTTCAATACCGTTAGAGGCCCTCCAACCGTACTCCCCCTGCTCAAAATCGCCATTAACAATGAGATTTGGCCCTTGAACTTGGTCCGAAGAGTCGTCAACGCTGAGCGCATTTTGCATTTGATTGAGATCAGGTGCGTCTACCTTGGTCACACTACCTGTTAGGCTGTCTCCCAAATCAGAGCCCACTTCTTCAATCGCCTCCATTTGGAAGCCATCCAGCTTGGTAATTTCAGGTGTCGCAATCGCACCACGGCCTTTATGCGTGCCGGATGATGATGCTTCATCGCCTTGCACTAAGTAGTTGATGGCTTGGCTACCACCTACACCAAGTACGGTTTGCTTGATGTTATCAAACAGGGCGGAGAGCTTGTTGCTACTGGTGTTGCTCGACGCGACCGCCAAACTGTAGAAATCACCATTACCGATTTTGATCGCCACGTTGTTTTGAGCGTAAGAAGCATTAACCCCTAGACCATCACCAACATGAATATTAGCGTTGGCTTTACCTTTCATGACCGCGACGTTCAAACCATCGCCGATTTTGGTATTGACGTTGTATTGGCCCCAAGCAACATTGACCGAAATACCGTCACCAACCACGGTGTTAATATTGGCATCACCATAAGCGGCGGTGACGTTTAGGCCATCTCCCACTCGAGTCGTTACGTTCGCTTTACCTTTCGCGGCGGTCACCTGCATACCATCACCGACTTTGGTGACGATGTTGCCCTTACTCCAAAGTGCGTTAAAGCTATCGCCATCACCCACTTGAGTCACGATGTTGGCTTCACCTTTGGCTAGCACAACATTTCGGCCATTACCCACTTTGGTGATAACGTTGGCTTTGCCCCAAGCACCGGTATAATCATCACCATCACCCACATGGGTAATGATATTGGCTTGACCTTGCACGACAGAGACTTCTTGACCATCGCCCACTTTGCTGATGACGTTGGCTTCGCCTTTGGCAAAATTATAGCGATCACCGTCGCCCACTTGGGTAAACACGTTTGCTTGACCCCAAGCCACGTTAACACCCAAACCATCACCGACTTTGGTAACGATGTTTGCCTTGCCCTTGGCAATACCAATGGTCGTGCCATCTCCGACATGGGTCATCACGTTGCCGATATCGGAAATCAACAACCCTACCGTGGTGCCTTCGCCCACTTTTGTGAGGATATTGCCTTTACCCGCCAATACAGCGGCGGTGGTTGCATCACCGACATGAGTCACGACGTTGGCTTTCGCCGCGGCCACAACACCCATGAAATCATCACCCACTTTGGTGACGATATTGGCTTCGCCCAGTGCTAACACGCCCGTTAGACCATCGCCGACATGCGTCATGATGTTGGCTTTACCGAACATCGCCGCCAGCGTTGTGCCGTTGCCGACTTTGGTCATCACGTTCACTTCGCCCGCAAATATTCCTAAGCTAGTTCCATCGCCGACATGCGTGTAGATGTTGGCTTTACCGACCATCAGCGCAGCGGTGAGATCATCGCCCACTTTGGTCATAATGTTGGCTTGGCCAATCATCGCCGCAAACGTGCTGCCGCTACCTACATGGGTAAAGATATTAGCGTTACCCACCATAGCCGCAAGTGTGGTTCCATTACCGACTTTAGTTGCTATGTTGCCTTTGGCTAACATAAGCGCCACCGACATGCCATCACCGATATGGGTGAAGACGTTAGCTTCGGCCACCATTAACGCGAGAGCATCACCGTTGCCCACTTTGGTAAAGACGTTACCAAGGCCGCCCATCAGTGCCCAAGCATTCCCTTCGCCCACATGGGTAAAGATATTGCCTGCCCCAATCATGACTGCAATGGATGTTCCATCGCCCACTTTAGTGAAGATGTTGCCTGCGGCGCCCATTACACCAAGGGTTTGGCCATCACCAACATGCGTTAGCACGTTGCCAACACCAAGCATAATGCCTGTCGTGTCGCCATTCCCGACTTTCGTTAGGATGTTCGCGCCGCCTACCATTACGCCAGTTGTGGTGCCATCACCCACATGGGTAAGTACGTTAGCGCCTCCGCCCATCACAGCAAGGGTGTTGCCTTTGCCTTTTTTGGTGAGAATATTTGCGCCGCCGAGTGCCACCACCGTGGTATTCGATAATTGATCATCATTGCTGATATGGGTAATCACGTTCGCACCACCCAGCATGCCCGCCGTGAGTTCACCATCACCCATTTTGGTCAGTACGTTTGCGCCACCAGCCAGTACCGAAGCCACATCGCCTTGACCGACTTGCGTCATGACATTGAAACCGCCAGCCGCTAGCCATAGTGCATCACCACTACCGATTTGCGTGTGCGTGTTATAGCCGCCCAGTAGAGTAACTCGACTATTGCCTTGGCCTTTCTGTACCGAGATGTTGCCGTAAGCCAATAAGTGAGCCAGATAGTCGCCGTTACCGACACGAACCAGCACGTTCAACGCACCACCCGCGTAAACATCCATCTTGCCTTGCTGACTTTGGTGCACTAATACGTTTGCCAAACCTGCGCCGCGGAAGGTGAGATCCCCTTCTTCGCCACTTTTGACAATCACGTTAGCCGCGCCTGCACCGTTAAATTCAGTGTTACCAAACTGAGAGCTATGCAGGATCACGTTGGCAAGACCGCCACCGTTAAAGTAAACATGACCGCGTGTTACGTTGGATTTAATAACGTTACCGCCACCGACACCATTGAAATGAATATCGCCAGAGCTTTCGCCGCTATCGCTTACGGGTTTGAATAAGGTTTGATCTGTGTATTCATCGATATCAGCCACGGTTTCGCTGGTACTTCTTACCGCGTTAACGCTGTAATACAAGTCGCTGAGCGAGTAACCCCCTTTGCCCATTGCGTGATATCCATACGCAGACGAAATATCTTGGTTAGCTAAATTGGCAGTGTGATCACCTTCTTTATACCAAGAGCGAGCTTGATATTTCAGCGCGCCGGTTTCGGCATCGTTCGCCAGTTCAACCACAACGATTTTCGTGTGTTGTCCCAGCATTTTAGCGTAAACATAAGTGTTGGGTTTGCGGTTTGATTTTACCGCTTTGACATCAACCTTAGTACCATCAGCAAAAATCGCGTGACCACCCATTTTTGCATCCGACAATGACACATCTTTCGCATCAATCACCGCACCATTGGCGTAAGTCACCCACTCATATTCAGTCAAGCTTTTCTCAACCGCATGAACAGTCACTGATTGCTGATGTTCAATGGCAATATTAGAAAGGGTGTAACCACCATTGACTGGATTGGACTCAAAGCCACCTGAAGAAGAAACATCGGAATGAGCAAGATCGGTTAAGTGATTACCCTGCTTGAACCACGCCTCTGAGTAGTACTTGAGTTTGCCGGATTCGGCATCGTTATAGAGACGGATTTTGTTGATTTTGGTGTAATGACCATCTGCAATAGCAAACAAATAGGTATTGGGCTCTCGCTCTGATTTTACGGCGTTAACCGCATGGAACTTGTTGCCGTTATCAATCGATAAACCGTGCATCTGTGCGGAAGTGAGAACGATCTCATCCGCTTTGGCATATTCCATACCTTGAGCATCAAAGTCGCCGCCACTACCTTTACGAGTAATGGTGTTATAAGCACCGCCGCCCGAGAAGTGAATATCACCATGTGCCACATCAGAGTAAAGGCTGTTGTAACCACCCACACCTTCGAAGCGAATATTACCGCGTGTTTCGGTATACACATCGTTCGCATTGTGCGTACGCTCAATTCGATTGGATGCCCCGGCACCCTCTAGGGTAACATCCCCAACCTTGCCTTTGCGAACCAAATGGTTATCCGCACCAGCTCCACTAAAGTGCAGGTTACCGCTTTCAACACGTGAGCTAATACTGTTAGCAACCCCCGCGCCGACAAAACGCACATCACCTTGAGATCCTTGATACTGGTTAAACCAAGTACGATCGATTTTATTGCCCGCACCTGCACCTTCGAAACTCAAGTTTCCATGATTGGTTTCATGCCAGATAGCGTTGTAGCCACCAGCACCTTGGAAAGAAACATGGCCTGATAACCCTTGGCGCTTAATGTGGTTGTAAGCCGCAGCACCTGCGTAGCTGATGTTGCCATGCTGGCCGTCATGACCAATGTCTACACCACCAGCAGCACCTGAAAATGAGAGATTACCGTCTCCGTTTTTCTTGATATCAGCATAACCCGCAGCGCCTCGAACGCTCAGGTTCCCCGTTGTATCCTCAACTTTTAGATAGCCGGCCCCCGCCGATACCGTATCGTTACCTGAACCGGTATATACCGTGGCTCCGATCGACCCCAGATGAATATGATCATCTCCGCCATAAGCATGAATTTCGCCGCCAAAACCGATGGCAACAATGTCGTTATTTCCATCGTCGGCGGAATAATTTCCGGTGAAGAAGTATTCGACACTTCTCCAAAATGGTTTTCCCATAGACTGTGGCTCTTATTATTATTTAAATAGAAAACCACTGTACCTTACGGATACAGCGGTCGTTTTGCGTGTCGATTTTGCCGCGGACAGTACACACTTTTTGCCCTTTCCACGGCAAAAAAACACGCTGTCGTAAGTCATTGACGATTTGACGTCCGTGACCAAAAGGAGCAAGCATTTCAGGAATGTAGATATGATCACCAGAGCGCCAGTCAGCGGCTTCGATTTCTCGTTCACCGGACAATAGCAACTCTCTCACTTGCTCAGACAAAAACGCCCAATTACAAAATGCAATTGGACGTCCTTGTTCATCTTCGTAATAGCAAAACTGATTTAACTCAAATGATGGCATAATCCGTTGCTGCCATTCACTGATAAGATACCGCTGATGCAGAGGAGAATATTGGCTGAGCAGAAGAATCCCACCCATCATTTTCTGCATCATTGCACGATCCAGTTTCGCCGCGTGATGTTGAATCAACATACGCTAAGCCACCTTTTATTTTTTCGTGCGTGTCACGCGTTTTTTAGCTGGCTCAATACCACTCTCGTTCTCTTGAGGTGCTTCACTCGGTGATGGTAGAAAACCTGCGGCAATTAATTTTTCTAACTCTTCGTTCATACGAGGATCTTCAAGCATATTCTTAACCATCGAAACCATATACATAAAACCAGAAGCAGGCATATGAATCACTTCTTTTAGCTCTAAGTCCGTATCACTTTCCGCCATAATACCGTTTGCCATGTTGGATTGATTCTGTCCAACAAAATAGAGAGAAAAAACACCTTTATTATAATTAACACTCGATACAGTTTGACCGAATTTCTCAGACATAAAT
>NZ_CAWNMR010000027.1:0-27699 GCF_963875615.1 Vibrio sp. V09_P4A23P171 | reverse complement strand
GGGTTCCGTAAAGCTTACGGCTATAAGTCAGTTATAACCCCTTTCAATTTGATAAAAACGTCTTGTGGTCTGGCAACTGTAAGAGTTAATTAAGAATTGAAAGGGGGTCCCAATTGGGACGAAGAGAGCTTAGCGCACACGCGATGGAATTGTAAATATCATGTAGTTTTTGCACCTAAGTACCGAAGGCCGGTGTTCTACCAGACTTCGCCGGGATATCATCCAAATTCTTACCAACGAGCAAGTGGGTAGCGTATATTCTCGAGTGTTGGTGCTTTCAGCGATGTTCTGTTTAACCGGTTTTGTAGCAAAACTTGGCCATTGGTCTAAGTATTTGAGTGAACTTAGCTGATCAGATAATTTAGTTCCATGATTTAGGAAATAAAGCCATTTTATGTAGGATTTTTCTGGGATTATGAGTTGTCTATTGTCTGCTTTTACTGATGGTTATATCGTTAAGTGAATGAAATCTAGTCTAGGAATCTCGGAATGATAACCAATAACATAAGTAATGCTCAACTCAGCGGCATTGAGCAAAACGCTCCTCAAGTGGGTCCCCAAAAAGTCGAGGCTTACCTTGCAACGATTAAGAAAGCCCAAAAAGACCTTGAAAAAATCGATCCTGCCATTGCATCAGTCGATGAGCAATCAGCAGATTCTGAAGTACTGGCTATGGTAGCGGCTCATCAAAAACAAGTTGTCCAGTCTATGGTGGGTAGTAATCCTGAGGATGCTATTGCATTGACACTAGCGGCTGGTATCGAAGCATGCAGTGCTCGACTTGAAGCGATACAGCAGCAAGCTATGGGCTTAGGTGTATTTGTAGATTCCATGGAAGCGATGTGGGAAGACATATCAAAAACATCACCATTAACAGGGTATGCGTTAGAAGACGCTTTTCAACTAGTGCTTATGGATGTATTGATCCACATTGACGATTACAATTTAACAGCGGATGAAAAAGATGCCCTTCAACGTTTTATGGAGTGTGGTGGTTCAGGGATGCATGGTTCTCATGAAAACTATGATCAAAATGAATTTGTTGCTGACCTTCCTGGACTTTTTAACAAAATTAATGCCCAGGCACCCAAGGACAGTTTTGCTTATACAATTACTGATTCTATGAAAAATAATTCTGGTTGCCCCGGGGCTTTAGTAACGCAATTTCAGAATAATTGGGGTACTGCTAGTGAATGGTATTCTAACTGGACTAATGGCATAGGCGATGTCTCTCCAATTATGCGTATGGCATTACTCTCTAGTGTGCTGACTGATTCATCTGTGGAAATCTCCAGCGACGAATATAATATGTTTCTTACTGGTAGCCTGTCTGATATTGATACCTTTATGAACGAAAAGTACGGTAAAAATACCATTGAATACATTAACGAGGATCTTGCTATGTGGAACTATTACTTCGATCCTAGTGAGAATCCAGTTACCGGTTTTGGTATGAATTTCCATTCTTCTAGTGGAATGCAGGTAGACTACTTCACTGCATTATCAGAGAATTTACCTTCTCGACCTCTCACCGACGAGGAGCTGAAAGAAGTCAACCGTATCGGTGATCAGGTAAGAATGCTGCAAGAGACTCTCAAATATTGGTTGCAAATTTGCCGAGATGAGCTAGTGGCCATTGCACGTAACATCTAGTTCAGAACGGTCAATTAGGTCGGTCGAAATAAAAATGGGTTGTGGCATCTGAAACACATATACACATTCAAGCATTCAAGAGGGACTGCCAACGCGTGGCGGCTTTAGCGCAAGTGTTTACAGTGGGTTTTTGAGTTCGGCGGTGCGTTGTTAAACACCGCTGTAGCTTCAAGTAGGAAGAGAATATAACAATCTAGAGTTACGGATGTGATGAAAATTACCATTTTTCTGTATTCACGCTCTTTTTGAACTGAGTCGCTAAAAACGTTAGCAATACGTTAAAAGCTGTCTATATTTTTCCAGTCTGCTAGAATCGTTTAGCCTTTAATTTTACACACTTATCGAGGTTTTACATGGAGCTTGGATTAATCATCGTTTTTATCGTGGCTGCAGCGGTCATGGTTAAGAAAGAGATGTCAGAAAATAAGAAATAGACTCACTCATTGATAACTTTTCTCCCCCTTTTTAAATGAATGTGTCTCAAAGCCAGTATTAAACTGGCTTTGTTATTTCTACGATTTTTGGTTCCAAACCAGTTCTCCTCGTCTATTTTCCATCCCGTCAGAGATACCACAACGATGATAAATAAGGCATACTCGTTATTGCATACTCACTGCAATTTCACCAAAGGATGTCCATTTTGCAAAGTCCAATTACCTTAGAAGCGCTTCATATTTTAGATGCGATTGATAGACGAGGCAGCTTTGCTGCGGCGGCAAATGAGCTAAGCCGTGCACCATCATCGCTGAGTTATCAGATCCAAAAATTGGAACAAGATTTAGATATCACTATTTTTGACCGTTCAGGGCATAAAGCGACGTTTACTGAAGCCGGCTTGCTCATTCTTGAGCGGGGTAGAGCCATTTTATCGGCGACAGAAAAATTGGTGAATGACGCAACTTTGTTAGCGAATGGTTGGGAACTGGATTTGACGGTCGCATTTGACGGTATTATCCCTATTCATAATTTTTTCCCAATGGTTGAAGCGTTAGGTAATGTCAGTAAAACACGAATCCGTCTTCAAGAAGAAATTTTAGCGGGGTGTTGGGAGTCACTTTCAACTGATCGAGCCGATTTGCTGATTTGCCCACGTATCGATACGCTACCACAAGATGTAAAAGCAGAAACCATAGGAACTATGTCAATGGTTTGGGTAGCGGCAAGCTCGCATTACGTGCACAAACGAAGCGGTGCATTTGATGAAGAAGCAAGGCAAAAGTATCGAGTGATTGCGATTGCCGATACCGCGCGTGACCAGCCTGCAATGAGCGTGAATATTTTGCAAAAACAGCCGCGTCTGACGGTAACTAATTTCAGCGCAAAATGTGCCGCGTTAGTGGAAGGGTTAGGTATTGGCACATTACCGAAACAGATAGCAGAGCCACTGATCGCCTCAGGTAAACTGAAAACAATCAGCGGATCTGAAGAAAAATCGATGCAGATCATTATGGCATGGCGGCGTAATAAAATGGGCGAAGCAAAGTCGTGGTGTGTACAATACCTCAAGAAAAACTGGGTGCTAAGTTAAAATTCTGGGCAGATCGCAGTGATCAAATTTGATCGCTACGGCTTTATTCTGGTTTATTTAAGATCAAAACCATATCTGCCGTCCCATCCTCGAAATGCACTTCAATCTCAAAACCTAATTTTTGCGCTAGCGTCAACATACCTCGGTTGGTTGGCATGGTCATGCCGGAAATTTGTAAGGTTCCTTTCAAGCGACAATAGTCGATGATTTTTTGCAGCAAGATTTTACCTAAACCTTTTCCTTTTAAATCCGAACGGATCAAGATGGCGAACTCAGCATCGCTATTCTCAGGGTTAATGAGTGCTCGTGAAACGCCAATAATACTCTCTTGATCATTGGTATGATCCACTGCGACAAAAGCCATTTCTCGGTCATAGTCAATTTGAGTAAAATTGGCTAAGGCTTCATGGTTAAACTCGCCGACATCCGAAAAAAAGCGTTTGTACAAATCTTCTTTTGATACGTTACGGATAAACTCTGCATGATGCGGCTCATCTTCGGGCAAGATTGGGCGTAAGGTAATG
This sequence comes from Vibrio sp. V09_P4A23P171, assembly GCF_963875615.1. Classification (NCBI taxonomy): domain Bacteria; kingdom Pseudomonadati; phylum Pseudomonadota; class Gammaproteobacteria; order Vibrionales; family Vibrionaceae; genus Vibrio; species Vibrio sp. V09_P4A23P171. Next base: position 23,994 of record NZ_CAWNMR010000027.1, on the reverse strand, counting down.
GCCGAGTTGTCCTTCAGGATCACACTTTCTTCAAACTCACTTGGATAGGGGCGGATAGCTAATCTACTTTGTCCGTCGCCTTGGTAATCTTTTAGGACTAAGTTGGCATCCAATATGGTGAATTGATTGCCATTGGCTAAAACCGGGTGAATATCTAATTCATCTATTTGTGGACATTCAATAATCATCTGCGAGATACGAACTAAAAACTCAGATAACCCATCAATATTCATTGGCTCTGGTAGTTTTTGCAGCCGAATTTTCCCGCTGCGTATTGCTCTGACAATCAGATAACGAGCGAGCGTCATATTCAGTGGGGGGAGTGCGGCGGCGGCATCGATTGATTCATCCCATTCTGAACCACCTTGTCCCAGTAAAATGACCGGGCCAAAGGTTGTATCAGTGATCACTTTGATCCTGAGCTCTTCACCGCCAGCGAGCTTTGCCATTGCCTGAACCAATAACCCATGAACATTAGCGGAAGGATACGAGATCTGCGTGCGATCCAATATCGCTTGTGCTGCGCTTGCCACTTCGTGGCGGTTGCGTAGATTGAGCATCACGCCTTGCACATCTGATTTATGCGTAATATCGGGCGAACGCAATTTCACCACGACTGGGTAACCAATTTGCTCGGCAATATGTACCGCTTCACTGGCATCAGAAGCTATCCAAGTTGGTAATACGTTAAAATTAAAACATTTAAATAGCTTGCCTATTTGGTGTGTATCAAGGTGGCGGGTAGGGTGTATATCCAGTTGCTCCGCTATCCATTGCTGCGCGCTGTGTATTTCTGACACGTGAACGGGTTCTGCGGTCGTCGGCGTTTCCATTAGTTGCTTTTGATTTCGACGGTACTCGACTAAGTGCATGAATGCCACTACTGCACTTTCTGGCGTTCGATAGGTTGGAATGCCCGCTTGGGTAAATATTTGTCTAGCCGGGCGCGCGGTAAGTTCACCTGACCAATTGGTTAGGATGTTAAAACGTTTATGGCGAGGGTGCGCTTTAATCGCGTCGACCACCGCTTGAGCGGTTTGCTCAGACTGCGCAATCGCAGATGGGCTGTGCATAATGAGAATGGCATCGGTTTTATCACTATCTAGCAGCACATTTAGTGTATTAACGTAGCGAGTATGATCCGCATCACCCACCATATCGACCGGATTACTGTGAGACCAACTTTTAGGCAGGCACTGATTTAGTTTTTGATAAGTAGACTCTTCAAGATCGGCAAGCTTTCCGCCTCGATCTAACAAGGTATCGACGGCCATAATAGCTGGCCCGCCACCATTGGTAATAATAGCAAGACGTTCACCTCGTAATGGAACGGAGTGAGTGAGTGTTTCAACAGCGGCAAAGAGTTCATGGGTATTATTCACCCGTAACATACCCGTGCGTTGAATTGCGGAGTCATAAATAATGTCGAGTGTATTGTCTCCACCAGTATGTGCTTGCGCCGCTTTACGTCCAGCAAGCGTTCTTCCTCCTTTTAATACTAAGATTCGCCGGTTACGTGACGCGGCACGCGCTGCCGACATAAAACGGCGAGCATCCTTAATCGTATCAACATAAAGCAAAATGGCTTGGGTGTGTCTATCCGTGCTCAGGCAATCAAGCAAGTCAGAGAAATCGATGTCGCTGGCATTACCAAGAGAAATAAATGCTGAAAATCCGATCTCTTTGTCATTTGCCCAATCTAAAATCGTGGTACAAACCGCTGCAGATTGTGAAATAAAGGCAATGTTACCTTTTAAGGCTGTGACAGGAGAAAACGAAGCGTTGAAATTTAACCAAGGTAGGATCAGCCCTAAGCTATTGGGGCCCAAAATGCGCATTCCTGCCGATTTTGCAATTCTAGAACATTGGGCTTGGATTTCGACTCCTTGAGCATCTTCAGTATACATATCAGATGAAAGTACGATGACGGAGCTGATGCCTTTATCTGCCAATTGCTTAAATAAGGTGACGTTGCGTGTTGCGTGCGTGCATAAAATCGCAATATCAGGGACGATAGGCAGAGATTCGATACTTTTGTAGGCCAATACGCCACAGACGGATGGATAATAAGGCGTGACAGGCATAATCGCACCATCGAAGCCTCCTTGAAGTAGGTTCTTCATCACAATATTGCCAGCACGAAGCGAGCGTACTGATGCACCAACAACCGCGATCGATTTTGGTTTCAGGAATGGATTTAAATTGTTCATGTTGATGAACCTTTCACTCACGAATTACCGTTAGCTTAGCGAACAAATGCTATCCTTGTTCACTATATTGGTTTGATTGTGATCATTACGTCGTGAGACAACTGCGACTTTGTGCCATAAATCACAGTACAAAGGTATATAATCACAAAGCGAGCTTGATTCTGAGCGTCGCTATCGGCATGATTTATAGTAATTTCTACTTAAGGCGTTGAACAATTCATGAAAAAAATCACAATTGTCGGTTTATCAGTGCTTCTGGCTGCCTGTGCATCTGATACATACATTACCGATGTCACCTCTGAAAGCCATCGTGAAGAGTACAAAGTTGCTCCGGTTCAGCAACCAGTAGTCGCTCAAGAAGGCATGGCTACTGGAATTTCTGAGAGCAATGTCGAAACGAATGTGGTGAAGATGTCTCCTAACGATACAGAGAAAAAAGTCGTTAAGATGAGCCCTCAAAGCAAAGCCGCAGTAGCGCTCATTCCACCGACAGCTAAACAGACGGCAATGAATCCGCGTTTTGGCTACACCATTCAGGTCGTTGCTGTTGGATCACAGAATAAAGTTGATCAGTTTGCCAGTAAACTGCCCAATTCTGACGGCCAACCTATTTGGGAAAATTATAAAGTAGTGAATGGAACCAAGTGGTACACCGTACTTTATGGTGACTACGCAACTCGTGCCGATGCTGTTGAAGCAATTGAAACACTGCCAACCGAGTTTCAAGCAATGAAACCTTTTGCCAAAAGTATTGATACCATCAAAAATTCGGAATTTCCGACACTCAATAAGTTGAACTGATTCTGGATTTTATCGCGAATAAATGATCAAAGGGGCTTATGCCCCTTTATTGCTTATAACTTAGCCTGTTACAACAGTAAAAAGGTTTTCCTTGGCTAAAACCGTGTAACTTCACACTGAATTGATTATCATGCTTTATAGTTTATTCGTCAGCAGCATGGACAGATTTTAATGACTCAAACAACAATCCTATTATTATGTGGTGGCGGTTCGTCAGAACATGAAGTTTCACTTGTGTCAGCCAACTATTTACAAGCACAACTTGAAAAAACAGAAGGTTTTCAAGTTATTCGCGTCGAAATGCGACCCGATGGTTGGTACAGTGAAAAGGGCGATCTGAGTTTCTTAGACACGAATGCTGCAACGTTGAATACCAATGGTGTTGCCGTCAATATCGATTTTGTGGTTCCTTGCATTCATGGTTATCCAGGGGAAACGGGCGACATTCAATCGATGCTCGAGCTGGCTGGCATCCCATATTTAGGTTGTGGTCCAGAAGCCAGTGCTAACAGCTTTAATAAAATTACATCTAAGCTTTGGTACGATGCGCTGGGTATTCCTAATACACCTTATCTTTTTCTTTCAGAAAATAATGCACAAGCGCATCAGCAGTGTAAGCAAGCTCTGGAAAAATGGGGAAGTGTGTTTATTAAAGCGGCGAGACAAGGCTCATCTGTTGGTTGTTACAAAGTCACCGAGGTTTCCCAGCTCAACAGCGCAATCGATGCGGCTTTTAGCTACTCGGAACAAGTTCTGGTTGAAAAAGCAGTGAAACCTAGGGAATTAGAAGTTGCCGCTTATCAGCTTGATGGTGTTTTATATCTTTCTAAGCCGGGTGAGATCATCGCACCAGAAGACGCATTTTATACTTATGAAGAAAAATACAGTGCGACTAGCCATTCGATGACTGAAGTGCAAGCTCAGAATTTAACCAGAGATCAATTAGAAATGATAAGTGATTGTGCTGCTAGGGTTTTTACCCACATGAAGCTTAGGCACCTTGCACGTATTGATTTCTTTTTAACCCCAGAGGGAAACATTTATCTTAATGAAGTTAACACCTTCCCAGGCATGACTCCCATTTCAATGTTTCCTAAAATGTTAGAGCATAATGGGCATAGGTTTCATGAATTTCTAGCCAATTGCGTGACAACGTCACTCAATCAAAAGGTTTAATGACCTTAAATTTCATCTGTTCACTTTCTGCAATGTCGAGCTTACCAATGTATTGAGCTGGCATTGCAGGGCTTAACCATCGTCCAAATTGCTGAATATCTTGAGTTTTATAACCTTGTTTCGCCAGTTCTTGAGCCGCACCAACACGGGTTGATTGGCCTGAAAACCTCAATTCAAATATGCCTAAACGTTGCCCTGCATGACGTAAGATACGGAAAATAGACGCATCATTTAAAGATCTATTTGAAATATTGCCATGGCGATCGATTGAACAAAACACAATGTTCGACTCTTTATTGAGTAATTGTAGCCACTTTTTAAGTGCAAGAGAGGCCGATTCAGAAAGATAATAATCGGCATTTCCCACGATGATCTTCATTTGCCCATCCACAGTTAAGGCTTGGCCTATACTTAGTTTTTTAAGCTCACTTCGTTTCAAAGCACACTCAAACATCACATAATAGATGGCAAGATCGCGGATATCCTTTTTGTGAGATGAATGAATAAGTTGTATATCTAGTGCTAATAAATGTTTTTTCGTTAACGGTGTCGCTTGCTTAGCATCATCACCTTTCTCTCCTTTAAGACGAAACAAAGAAAGTTGAGTGAGTCGGTTTTGCGTGGGGTCTTTCATCGAAAGTAGGTGATGGATGATACCAATGGTGACCATGTAACGCCTGATAGTCGCGTATTTTCTCACACGAGCTTCCGTTTCGATAAATTGCCTAACAGCTGTTGTTGAGCCAGGAAGAGGAGTAACACATCTTATTTTGCAAAATGTAACAAAATGATTCCAATCTTTAGTCATGGCCAAAGCGGAGTTCTTCGAATATTGCCAATGTGTCAAATGTTGAAATTGTTCAAAGCAAACTGTGTCGGAAAATTCGGTAACCTTTTGTTTTAAAATCATAGGATCTGTGATGAGAGGGATGTTTTTTTTCATCTTGATGCACTATAACAATATGGTTTATCGATAAATATACTTGATAACGGTGAAGATACAATTATTATTTAACTAACCTATAATTAAAAAGACCAATAACATATGGCTATAGCGACGTATCGAGGATTTACCCTTACATCTGCGCCTAACTCTACAGATATATGGCAAGTTAAGATCAAAAACCATGTTTTGACTGGTAACCTTGCGGCAGTTAAAAAAAGCATAGACTGGTGGTGTGATACTGCCTCTATCATTGATCCTAGAGAGTTCAGTGCGGTAGGTAAGAAGAGAGAAGCTCCAAATGGTAAACAAGAGCAATTTGGCGGCTTTACACTGAAGAATGATACAGGTGAGCTCAATGGGTGGTATTGCTTTTTCAATGGTCGCTTAATCAAAGGTTCAAAAGTGGCTATTCAAAAACATATCGAAGCTTATTTGCTTGCAAAACAGAAAGCAGAACAATTAAAGAAGTAAATGATTTATGACACTTGTATATTCTACGGATTTAGGCCGTATCAAAGCTGAGCCTGAAGTTATAGAACGCCCTAAAGGAGATGGAGTGGTTAGAATCCATCGTCAAACAAAAGGGCGAAAAGGGAAAGGCGTGAGTATCGTGACCGGCTTGGATTTAGATAATACAGCACTAAAGCTATTCGCGGCAGAACTCAAGAAAAGTTGTGGGTGTGGCGGCTCAGTAAAAGATGGTGAAATAGAAATCCAGGGTGATGCTCGAGACAAAATTAAAGCTTATTTAGAAAAGAAAGGTTTCATAGTTAAACTAGCCGGAAATTAACGTATTAATAACTAGAATGAAATCTTCGATTATCAGACTAGTTATTAGGTATTTTATGGTAAATACTGATTATGTTTAATGGCTACATCCCTAGAAAGCGCATAAAGGCATGGCGCTTTCATTTTGTTATCATTTATTTAACATAATATACATAATACGCACCAAGACAGGCAAAAAAGAAAGGCAACTTTCACAGCGTAATCAATAAGTTACCTTTACTTTTTGCCTACCAATTTTAAGCAATTTTCCTGTTTTCAATTGCCTTCTCAACAGCCTCAATTACACGGTTACTTTTAGATCGTTCTGCGATTATTGCAAGCAGTACTAAATCTACATCTAAACCAAGCAAATCTGCCACTTCACAAGCTATTTCTTCGCTCATTGTGCCGCCATTACGCCATTTATTAACGGTAGCATGGTTAAGTTCCAAGAATCTAGCTACATGCCTATCACTAAGTAGCTGTTTTTCAACTCTTAATCTATTAAGTAAATCAAGTGTAGTTATCATGTTTACACCTCCATTTCCGAGTATAGTCCACCGTGGGTACTGGTTATAAGCAGTCGACAGCAATTAGTAAATGATCTTAAATGACTACGTCCAAGCCGAGATGGTTCCGACATCTATCAAGAATTGTCCCTTATACACCCGAGTGAGTCGAACACGTTGACGGTGTTAAGGGACGCCCCCCTTGATAGATGGCGATAAGTTGGACGGGGATTTCTTGACTAGAAAAGGATTATTACCATGCCAAAACCAAACCAAATCGAAACGATAAAAAGCCGCATTGACGCTCTAGAGCGTCAAAGAAATGAATACCGTACTAACCCATCCTTAACGGCCCACGCTAAAGAACTCAGTGAAAACTATTACCGTGGCGCGTTGAATGAGCTTTACCGCATCAAATGCTTGATTGAGGCGGCATAACCTACCATGAGCATGATTAACGAAACAGGAAAACAACGTAAAGACCGCCCTCTGGCGGCTTTAAATCGTTCTGTTTTGGAAAAAATTGCTAAATGCCCGTCTAGCTCCATCGCGTTCTTGACCACTAACGGCCGTGGCGTTCGTAAATCGTTCGTTACTGATATTGCCCGTGTTATGACCGTTCTGGTCAATGAAATGTGTTTTCGTTCAAATAAAGTTGGTGTTGCGACTAAAGACGGCTTTGCGCTGCGTTCTTGGCAGTTCATTGCAGACGAATGCGGCTTACCACTTTGGCGCGTTAAGCAATGCGCTAAGTTTGCTTTTTGCCGTGGTTGGATCACCTCTAAGCAGCCAAGAGAAACCTATACAGGCAAAGATAACATCGAAAAATGGCGCGGTTTAGCGTCAATCAAACGCGTCACAGACAGCTATTTCAAAGACCTAGGCATATTCGAACAGTACGAGAAAGCGAAGCAAGCCGCTAAAGACTGGCTGAAGATGTACGCACGCCGCCTAGGACGCCCTATCAAGTACATTCAAACCCCAATCACCCTACTACGCCGCCGCCGTAAAGAAGCATCTGAGCGCATCCCACAGCGCGAACCTATACCCGTTTAGATAAACCCAATGGTCAGAAACGACAAAACCGCCTTAGAGGCGGTTTTCGTGTTATCTATATGCTGATAGGCAAATTAAAAGCGAATTTTAATTAGTCTCAATGTATCAATTAATCGTAAACAAGGCAAGTGTAAGCCCTATTTTGTGCCTGAATTTGTGATCCTTTAGCCTGTGCGGCGGCTATTTTTTGCTCGCGTTGTGGATAACCCTGTGCGTTGTGATTATTAACTACTCCTAGTATTCAATCCCAGTTGTTACTCGTATTTTGTGGCCGTCATAGTCTTCGACTAGAACAAATGGTATTAAGAAAATTAAAGAACTTATAACCTTATCCCCGAAATAACGGGGATAAGTTAAGAATGAAGCGGCCTTTCTAGCTCGCAAGCGAGCTGCGGCCTTATTGCGCTGAAGCACTCCAACACGGTCGAATGGCTTCAACAAACGCTTTGAGGATATAGGTCGTTTATATCGCTTCGCGATGGCTTAGCAAGGTAAGGGGTGCGATTTAAGAGGGGTGAAAAAAAACCACCCGAAGGTGGTTGTGGTGAGTTTTTATGAGGGCTGATTGACTTCGGCAAAAGTGATCAGGTGTTTGAGCTGGTCTTTAATTTCATTTTTATCTAATTCATCAAGGCGATGATACAAATCTTTCAGTGTGGTGAACTCATCGACCAAAGACTCAGGAACGCGAACAAGTTTGCTTGACTCTTTTTTCTTTCGGCCCGAGCCGGGTCTTTTTCCCCCATGCCCAAGTTTATCCGGTAAAAGTTCATCAAATATGGTCATTTGCGTTTCGCCCTTGCTTTTGCGGCCATTTTTAATCATAGGGTTGCATTCATTAAAGACGGAAAGCGGCGTTAACGGGCCGTCGAGAAAATAGAAGTCAGGGTAAGTATCCATAAAATACTGAGCTATTTTGACGGATATTTGAGGGTTGTTGCTGTATTCGTAACCGTCTCTAAACAATCCTATCTGTTCTTGAAAGTCATGAAGTAGATTTTTCATGTCGTCGCTAATGGATACTTTGCATTGGGTTACCATGTTTGATTTCCGTTTCGGCTTTAAAATCTTGATTTATGTTACAACAAACAAGATGATGAAATCTGTTACACAAATCAAGTTTTGATATCACATGCCTAAATTGCAATTCCACCGGAACCTTGTATAGTATTTAACCGATAGATTCAGAACACTTCTCGGCTTGTTTCTAAAACGTCAGTTAAGGAAAACAAGCTATGGCTAGTCTAAAACCGCACCAAAAGCAGCTGAATAAGCTAGCGTTGTACCGTCATGCGGTCACGCACCCCAATATTACCCAACCTATCCCACTTCCGCAGCTTTGCAGCTTTGTTCGCATTGCTGGTCAACTTGCGCATGAACAACATGCCCTTAACGCTCAAATACTCGATCACTTTATTCCGTTGGCCGCCGCCAATGACCCCGTATTCGTTCAGTAAGGAACCGCACCGATGAAAAGCATTCAAGTTATTTATATTGAGCTGCACAAGTGCAAACAGCACCTTGATGTACTGTTTGACCAAATGGAAGCCTTAGAGAAAGGCATGTTAGCCGGAGTAGAGGCACTCCAACCGAAAAAGAAAGGCATGTTAGCCAAATTTAACCCTATGGCCGATATGCCCGATTTAGACGGGCTAATGGAGACGTTTAGCGTGATGCCGCAATACCTAGAGCTACGCGCCCAAGAACGCAGCTTTCGCAAAAGCTTTGAGCAGTTGCATCTGGAATTGGCGCAGCAGCTTGTCAATCAGCACTTGCACCAAGGTTTGGAAGGGGGCGCGAATGGCTAAGGTATTGGTTAAGGTGGCCTGCCCGACTTGCGCTAATGTGGCGGAAATTCGATCGCGTGGCGGCGCAAGAACGGCCCTTGATATGAACTGCGAACACTGCGGTGTGCTCTCTTATCAAACTCGTTCCGGCCAAGCGATGTTAAAAGCGATGGTGGATGCGGCAAAAGCACCGGAGGAGCTGCCTATTCTAGGCACCTGCGAGCAAATCGAGAGCACCGGAAACCCACCGGAAAAAAAGCCCTTAAAAACTGGTTTTACAACACTTATGGATGCGGATTAAGCCATGAATCAAGTCGATATATCACCGGAAACGGTGGAGCGTGAGTACGCTCAAATAGCGGTTAAGTATAAATTGGTCGCGGCCAATGATGATGCCTTTGACGAAGACGGAGTACCGGAGCAAGTACCGGAAACCATGCAGCCTGAACGCATTGCATCACCGGAAACATTATCAAGGATGCAAGAGGTTGATATTGAGCTTGCCACACTTGAGAAATGGAAAGATGACCCCGAAGTGACACCGGAGCTTTTGCGCCACGGCATTGTGGCGACGAATCAAAGTGTGTCGAAGTTGAGTAAAATGGCGGTGCGTAAAATGGTCGGGCTGACTGCCTGTGACGATGCCATTGATGAGTTCGTTGAGGCGTTATCTCCGGTCATTATGCACCACTACCCTAAAGGCGGTTTACCGCAGTTCCTTTCTGAAAACGGCATGTATATCAGCCTTGCGTTTGCGGCGTGGGGTTTGGGTGGAAAGATAATGGAAGAGTACACCGCCAAACAGCAAGCCACCGAGCAAGGGCCAACACAGGAGCACCAAGAAGATGCAGCGTAATGATGGACAAATGATTCTGGCTATAGGCGTGTCACGTTCCGGTAAATCGGTACTGATTAAGCGCATAGCGGAAAAGCGTAAGCGTGTGATTGGATGGGATCCAAAAGGCGAATACGCCTTTCAAATGGGCTTTACTGCCTGCACTACACCGGAAGAGTTTCTGGAAGCGGCTCGAAGCACTACCGGAGACGGCCGCATTGCGTTCATTCATTCTGACCCGAAAATGTTTGAGCTGTTTTGCGAAGTGGCATTTAACTTTAACCGTCAGGCTCCCTCTGTGATTATTTGCGAAGAGTTAGCCGCCGTAACGGGTACCGCAAAAGCCGCAGGCGCATGGGGCCGTTTAGTGAATCAGGGCTTAGCGTATGAGCCGCTTATTCTGGCAACGGTGCAGCGCGGCCAAGAGGTGGATAAGTCGGTCATGAATAACTGCTCATTTATCCATGTGTGTATGCACAACACCGATGATGATGCGGTCTATATTTCGCGTAAGTTGGGCGTTGATATTGATCTCATTCCACGCGAAAAACTCCAGTTCTTCCAGTGGCGTTCCGGTAGTGGCGTTGTGTGCTCCGGTAAAATTGATTTCAATGGCGCTAAATCAGACATCTGGCGCGAGGGAACACCGCAGCTACGGGTAGGCGGTAAAATCAAACGCATTGATGATTGGGGGCGTTTTGTCGGTGTGAACTACGGCTAATGACCGTGTTAGTGGTAATTAGTTGCAGAAAATTGGCCGTTTGTTGCATGAAACTGGTAAAGCGTTGCTAGTAACTGGTAAACAATTCAGCCATAACCCCCCAAAGTTTACCAAAAGCACCGGACATTCCGGTGCTTTTTTGTTCCTGTCGTTGACGAGTTCCGGTGCTGTTTAGTTAGGGTTAAGGCTCTCCCACTATTCACAAACAGAGGATTCAAACGTGAATAAGAAAAACCTAAAAGCATGGGGCGGTACGGCGTTAGTCGTCGTTATTGTTCTCGTTGCGATTGGCTTTGCTAAGAAAAATAGCTCAGTCAAGAAAATCACAGATAAGGCAGGTATCTAATGTCACAGTTAAAAGCCGCCATTCGTGCACTGATGTCTAACCAACTTCCACGCCGCCAGAGTATTGACCGTTGGGACAACGTTCTCGCAGGTAAGGAAGCTATCCTAACTATCCCCGTTGGCCCGACTTACTACATGGTGGAAATCGGCCACAACTTGAACTTAACCGATATTGAATACATCCAGTTCAAGCTGAACGGTAAGCCTCATATCTTTGTGACGCCTCAAGAGCTAAAAGACTTAGCGACTGAAGCAGGCATCCACTGGAATGACAACCGCATTTGTATCTATTTCGGTGACCCGTCAATGACAAGCCTTGAAGGGCAATTCCTTGGCGAAATGGTGACCAAAATCACCGATACATGGAAATGCTACGTCAAACTCAAAGCTGGCGTGGCCTCCCCCGTTCTGACCGCTAGCGCGTTAACGATGCCAGCACAACCAGAGCGTTATTTCTTACCTGAGATCATTTCTACGTCAATGAAAGCCGCGCGCGGTGGTTACAACGATATTTCGGTTCCATCGGAATCTGATTTCTTTGTACGCCGCATCTTTATGTCCGGCGCAGATATTGAAGAGCTAGAAATCAAAATCGACGGTACGACTTACACCAAAGGCACAGCGGCAGACTTCAACGAAGATTTGCAACGCTTTAAACGTACTCCAATTGCGGACACGTTTGTGTTTGACCCAGTTCAGCAGGGTTTTGGTGCGCTCGGTGTGTTCCATCAATACGCCCCAGGTGGTGACCTTGTCTATCGCGTGAAAAAGACCAATGCGGGGGATTTCCCTGTATTGATTGAAGGCGTGCGGATGGTTAAGCCTCTGCCTACAGCATAAGGGGGCGCACATGTCTTGGACTGATTTTATCAAAGATGGCCTAGGGGCTTACGTTGAGATTGAAAAATCAAAAAACGAAACCGAAAAATCAAAATGGGATTACATGTCAAACGTGCCTCAAAACACGGGCGACCCTAATGATTTTCGTGAAGCTGAACCCGTCAAAGGCCAACAGTCCAACGGTGAAACCTTGGTCGCCCTACCTAACCAAAAATATGGCGGTGTGCCTGTTTGGGGTTGGGGCGTTATCGGGCTGACGTTTGTGATCATCTTATCCGTGTTGGTCATGTCGCTAAGCCGAGGTAAGTAACTATGTTGGGACTACTAGGCGGTATCTCAGGCGGTGCAGGGGGAATCAGTGCTGGCGCAGGGCCAGCACAATCTGGCTCTTCCAACTCGCAAGGCTCTATGAATTTCGGTGGTATTGGGAGCCGTAACGAGACCAATACCACAGGGCTAGGTGTCGCCGTCGTCATCGTCACCTTGCTCATAATTGGGGCGTTTTTCTATGCAACTCGAAATCGTAAATAAAGAATACAGCCCAGAAATGGCGCAGCAGTTAACGCCTGCCCTTGGTGAGTATTCCAAGGCGGTTTTGGGCGAAATCAAGCGCGGTTTGTCCCACATCTGGCAAATCAAAAATACGCTTTATGTGGTTCGTATCGAGCGTGATGTCAACGGGCTTGAAATGGTTGTCGTTGCGGCGGTTGGTGAGGGGCTAAAAGAAACGTCACAGCGCGTGGTTGAGCAAGCGGAGCAAATCGGGTGTTACTCGATACGCTTCCATACGCAACGCCCTGCCCTTGTCGGTTTGATGGGCCTACCGTTTCGCGAAAGTGAGCGTGTCTATCGTATGGCTGTAGGGGGTGAGCATGGGGCGCAGTAGTTCATCTAGTGCCAGTAGCAACTCCACCGTTGTCAATACCAACAACTATGCGTTGCAAGGTGATAACGAAGGCGTGGCGATTATGGGCAACGGGAACACCGTTACCACCACTGACCACGGGGCCATTAATGCGGCCTTTGAATTGGGCAAGGAATCGCTCTCTTTTGCGGATATGGCGTTAACCGGTTCACTTGCGTTTGGTGAGAATGTTATCGGTGAATCTTTGGGTGCAGTCAGTGATTTGACGGATAAGCACATGCAAAGCCTCAATGATTTGACATTGCAGCAAGCTGAGCAAAACCGCGAACAAATTGAAGCAATCGGCCAACTGGCTAAGAACGTGCAAACAGGTGGACAAGCCGAAATTGCCGAAGCCAGTAAAACCATGCTCAAAGGGATATTAACTGCCATTACGATTGTTATCGGTTTGGTGGTTATCGGTTCACTATTTAGGAGTTCAAACTAATGTCTTTGATTTTGCCGCATAAGCGCATGTCAATGGAGATAGAGGGCCGCTATGTCTATATTCGGGCGTGTAGCGCGCCCGTTCTTATCACTTTCTATCCAAGCAACGACCAAATCAAACTTGGTTTTGGTGAAACCTACGATATTGGCCGAAATGAACCCACTAAGCAGTTCACTCGTTTGGATGTGTACAACACCTCAAGCGCGAACAACAGCGTGGAAATTGAAGCAGGTTTTGATGCCTTTACCGCCGCATCTGCGGGGGTTGGTTCATCCATCAATATTGCATCGACCAGTTTAACGCTTCCGGTAGCAATACAAATGCCCGTAGACATCAACTCGATGCCTGCAATGAGTATTGCGCCAAATCAGTCGGTCAATGTTGGTAACTTCCCTGCTTCGTTTCAGGTGAGTAATTTTCCTACTTCGTTTGAAGTGAGCAACTTACCTATCTCGTTTGAAGTGAGCAACTTACACGATAAAGATCCAGTGATTAACGGATTGCCTGATGTCTCTTTTGATGTGACAAATAAAACCATTGCAGCCAAAGCAGGACGCAAAGGCTTAATTCTGCAAGCACCGGAAACTAATCAAGGTGAGATTGTCGTGCAAGGTTTCTTGCGCGTGGCAGCGGGTGCGGTTGTGCCGTTCCCCGCTTCCAATCTGGTGACGTTGGTCGGGACGGTTGGTGATGTGCTCTACGTTGGGGAGGAATTGTAATGCAATTTGGTTACGTTCCTCCACGTCATGCGATAGCTGAAAACTTGTTGATCAACCCACGGGGCAAAATCAACCAAGCAAACGAGCCGGACGGTGTAATTGCAGCAGGTGATTATTTCTGTGATGGATGGAAAGCAGGACCAGCAGGTTGTGAGGTTTACATTGAGCCAGACGGTTTTCGTTTAGTCAGTGGCTCCATGCTGCAACTCATCCCCAACACGCTAGAAAGTGATCGCCTTATTCGCACAAACCTAGACGTGATTAGCGGCTCGCCCGTCATCAAAGTGAATGGTGTCGCCGATAAAAACGCTGCAGGTGTGGGTGAATATATTGAGATTGAAATCAGTGGCTTAAACTCAAAATTCAGCCGAATTATTGCAGCCGATAGCAAAACTAAGCCGATTTATCAGCAATCGAAAGACGAGTTGGTTGATTGTAAAGTGTTTTTTCAGATATACGGGGACGAGGGTAATCCGTACCCGTTGATTTTAAACGTTCACTCGCCAAGTGGTGAAGTGCAGTATGGGAGTATGCCCCTAGTACCAGCAATGAAAAAAACACCAGCGTTAATAGTGATAAGTGAAACCGCTCAACACGGTTCGGTGTATTTATCTAAAAAAAGCGTGACAGTATCGGCGGGTAATGCGGTTGGTGGAATGGCGCTCATTTACTTTTACTTAGACGCGAGGCCATAACATGAAATACGCAAACGAAAACAAAACCGCAGTTATCGCAAACCACCCCAAAACGGGTGCTCAGTGGACAGTTCCCCGTGGTCACCGCTTTTGGTTTCAGTGGGGAATCGACAAGGCCGAGGAACAAGGCTTAATCGAACCTGCTGACATCATAGAAATGCCAACGGCCTAACTATGAAACCAATCCACTTGATCTTAATTCTTTTCGCACTAATAGGGATTTTTCTTATGCGAGACAACAAAACATTAAGCAAATGGGCGTTATCAGCGCGAAGTAAAGCGAAAATGGCAGGGGTTCATGAAGACCTTAAAAATGTCGTTAGCCTCGCCTTACTTCTATCGCCGTATGATTTCGCCATTACCAGTGGCGTGCGTTCGGCAGAAGAACAGCGCGCCCTATTCGCGTCAGGCAAAAGCAATGCTGACGGAATAAACGCGAAGAGTCGCCACCAAACAGGCCACGCCGTCGACTTCATGGTTTATGACGAAAATGGCAAAGGCACATGGGAATGGAAATACTACAAAGCCGTAGCAGATGCCTTTAAGCAGGCGGCCAACCAGTTAGATATTCCGATCGTGTGGGGTGGTGATTGGACATCCATCAAAGATGGTCCACACATTGAGCTGAAAAAGAGCATGTATCCATGATTAGCTCAATCAACATCAACCGCACAGCCGTGATAGCCCTTATCGCTATCACGGTCATTTACTTCATCGTTCGCACCTTTGCAGCCAAAGCCGTCGAAACCCTAGACAATGCGGCCAAAGACGCGACTAAACCCGCAGGCGATTTACTCAGTGACATAACAGCCGCCATGAACGGCCATAAACCCGTAGAGCTGACGCCCCTAGTCATCCAAGAACACCACCTCAATTGGGATTACACCCTAACCCAAGAAGCGGAGCGCGTATTCTGGAAAATAGGCGACTATCAGCCCCTACTGTACAAACTCTTTGGCACCAAAGGGCGACCAATGAAAGTACAGTACCGTCACCTAGTAGGACGCCCTCTCACAGAGGAAACAATATGATAGGTGCAATCGTCAGTTTGGTAACAGGTGGAATCGACGCCTACAAACAACATAACCAAAACAAAGCCAACGAGCTAAAACGAAAAGACGAAATGAAACAAGCGAGCCACGACAAACAAATGGAACGCTTACAATCAGGTGAAGAAAAAGCCGCGAACCTCGATGAGCTAAGCATCAAAGAGCGCGGCTACAAAGACGAATTTCTATTCATCTTCTTCATCCCCATTATCTTGTGTTTCATACCCGATTACGCGCAATACGTTCACGCAGGCTTCCAAAGCTTGCAGCAAATACCAGAGCCGTATTGGTATGTCATCGGGGCAATCGTCATCGACACGCTCGGAATGCGCTCAATGCTGCGTTACCTACTCGAATTTTTCTCACACAAATTCAGAGGTAAATAATGGACTTCACATTCTTATCAGGATGGACAATCACGCCCGACACAATCATAAGTTTGTGGCTAGCGTGGCAGCTAACCAAAGTAACAACCAATCACAACCTACGAATCACACTGTTAGAACAAGGAAAGAAAAAAGATGGCAACTAAAAAAGAAGCACTCAAAACGGACGGGACACTAAAAAAGGGTTACCGTTGGGGCAAAGGCGGCACCATTCTAAAAGCCAAGAAAAAGCCCACCAAGCGCAAATAACAACTGCACTGACTCAAAAGCCCACATCATGTGGGCTTTGTTTGTTGTAACATAAATCAAGATTTTGATAAGTGTAACAGGAATCAAGATAGGCCGCTTTTTAGGTTGGCCGAATCAAAGCCCGGCTACGTTTGCGCCTACTCGTCACAAACCTCTTTTTTTTACGTCTGAACTCGATCACATTCGAGCCGATTTCCATACGAATATCGAGTTCCTGAAGGTCATACGCAGATAACTGGCGACCTGACGGCGTAAACAGCACATCCCCACGTATTTTAAAGCCCCTCCACGCCTTACCCGTTGGCAAATAGCCCCTATGCTTAATCAAAAGCAAACGGACAACCGAAAGCGGCCAAGAGTGGTTTTTCTGCCAGTTCTTAACGGTATTAGGGTGAACTCCGAAGTATTCCGCCGCCTCTTTGTGATCATCAAAATGCCACAGCATAATGTCGATAATCTGGTTTTTATAAAGGTCGTGGCAGTAAAGTTCGTCCCTGACTGATTTTTTCATGTGATCTTGTTCTCATTTTCATTAATGGAACAAAAATCATATTTTTCATGGGTTTTGGTGACAATAGACATTAAGTATCGCGTTTTATATATATTAGTTGTTTGTGATGTACTTAAAATACTGTCTATTTAATGCATACTGATTATTGACTCAGTAGAGAAATTGATTTCACATAAGCCAAAATAATACGCACTTTAGGTATGGTCATTTTAGGGATTGGATGAATCGATTTGGGGTTTTGATGCTTGCTGTTCTTGGGCTTTAAGCTCTGGATAAAGCCGGATGAAACTCAACATACCTTGAAGGTTTTCTATTTCATCGTGCATATGATCTCGTAAGTTAAAGGCAATCTCATCAGGACAATCGCCTGTACCTAAGAAAATTGAGATGTTGGAAATTGCATTTAGCTTAGATTCTACATCTGATAGCGTGTATTCTTTCATGGTCATAGTCAACTCCGTTTCAGTTGGTTGTGATAAAAAGCCCGTAGCTGTCCTATCAGTTACGGGCTTTGTTCTTATTGATTTAGTATTTCTGCAAATTTACGAAATGGATTATCAGTATCTGCCATCATGGGCTCTTGGTTTGGTGACGAGATCATGATTTGCTTGCCAATATCAAATGCTGCAACAATCATTGCCCTGTCGGATAATTCAAATGATTCAAGCATTTTGAACGCTTTCTTAAACTGCTTGAAACGCAAAGCTTTTTCTGGGCTTAAACACCACGCTGTCGAAAGCAGACCTGAATCTTTACAAGTCATTAAGAAATCATCTTTCACAGGGTTATGGATAAGCCACCCAATGAAAATAGCCTCACGTGGTAAGCCCATTCTTATCTTTATTTCAGTCGAGTTAGGCTCTTTCATAGATCAACCTCCAAAGGCTCAATAATCTGACCAAAGCGTTTTAATTCCAAAGCGCCAAAGTTATTAATAACATAGCTAGAGCTATGCAATGTATAGAGTCCAGCCACATAAGGTGGTTGATCCTTTTCTAGTGACAATTTAATTAATGATGGAAATTTTCCACCTAAATAAGCGTATGCATGTTGTTCATGGAATGTTCGAGATGGCTTATCATCTTTCGCTCTGGAGATGCGTGTTTCTACGCGTTCATCTTCTTTGAAAATCTCTATTTTAATCATATTACCGCCTTACGCTGTTTTTAGCTGAATTACGTTGTTATCAAATTCTAATAGTTGTTTGGTCATTGGCCCGTAGTCAGGTTCGACATACCAGTCAGGAGTTTGTTTGGAAAAATCGATCGTAATAATTTCACATAATGGAACAACTTTATTCATGCCATTGCCGGCTAAGTTTTGGAGTTGAGCCTTAGTAAAACCAGAGTCAAGTAACATGTTCAGATTATTATAAAAAGTCTTACGAACACTAAAAGAACGCTGAACCTCTTTGAAGCCCTCATTCAATAAGCGTCTATAAAAAGAAAATGCCCTATCGGCTTTAGCGTAACTAACATTACCTTTAGGTGTGATTTTTTGGTGGAACGTTCGTAAGGTTTGCTGTACTTTTTCATCGTCGTAAATGTTCATGGCTTGACCTTTGAATGTATTATCTATCAGCTTTCCGTATGTCTCTTTCCAAAGTTCTTCAATTAACTCTTTGCCAGTCTCTTCTCTCAGCTGATATTGGTATTTGATTAATTCATGAATATTAGTTGGTATGCCTAACTTTTTTAGTTTGCGTTTTTTAACTTCTGCTTCAAAACGAACAAGGTACTTAGCAAAGTGTAGAATCCGAGGGTCCGACATCGCATCAAAAATAAATTGAGCATGCTTATCCCCTTTTCTTGCTTTGTCTGAGTACTCATCATATTGCTTGATAAACTCATGGTATTTTGAGTATGTTTTGCCTCCCCAATAAGAAGAGTTCGTATTATGTTTACAAGTAGTTTCAAAATCGTAACGAGATGAGCGAACTTGACCATGAGATACATTTCTAAAATGGTTTATTACTTGTTTACACTGCTGTTCAGTTTCAACGCGGGCTGAAAATGTACAATCAAGCTGCAAAACCTCTGCTTTATCCCAATCGACCATTAACGCTAACTCTGGATTAGATAAAGTTAACGAAGAGTAAAATTCGGAGTACGCCATAAGAATGCAATTCGGTCCAAATACGTTATGACCCTGAATAATTTTGGCCGGACTGGCTTTGAGTTCAATGTGAGGGGGAAGATTTACTGAGCCATTATGAAATTTTAGTGCAATGCCTGTATAACTCGAAGGCACTTGCTGAAAAGGAATAAACTCACTAAACACATTGTTTACCTTTCCAAATTCATCTCTTTCAATTGCACCAGAGCCAATAAAACCTGTATCGGTTGCAACTTTAGCAACGTTCAATTCCTCATAGTAAGCCGATCCACAAGACGAACGGCACTCGAGCTGAAAACAATATTCAGACTTGAAAGGTACCATTAATCGAAGTAAATCAAGCATACAAAAAAACCTGTCAAGAAGTTAATGCCAAACTTTTGTTTATTGAAAGCCAAACTTTTGTGTGGGTTGATACTAGAGCAAACAAAAATGGGTGTAAACTTAAATATAAGGTTAACTTGATGTGGATTACACAAACATGAGTATTGGTGATACGCTAAAAACGCAAAGAATAAAGCTAGGGATAAAGCAAGAAGCTGTAGCTGAAGAAATGGGTGTAACAGTTCAAACTATCTATAAGTGGGAAAAAGGAACTACAGAACCTAAAGCTAGCCAAGTAAGTAAATTAGGTAAGATCTTACAACTAACTGAGAAAGAAATTTGTCAGGGGAAAAAAGATGATCTTGAGCTTGATGAGCTTGAATTCATTAGAAGAGTTGGAATACTCATGAATGAGGTACCACATACAGAAATGCTGTTCGGTATGTCAGAATACATAAATGATAAAAAAGGTTTTATAGAAATGCTAGCGAGCATTTCAGAATACCCATATGAACTTTTTAATATTCAAGAAGTAGAACACGCGAAAGAAATGCTGAGCTGGGCAGAAAATGGGCATGTGAGTTTTGACAGTGATAAAGACAAAGAGATAGTGATAAATAACTTAAAAAGAGAAATAGCCAAGAAAAGCAAATCGTAATATGTGTAAATATTACACAAGGGTAGACTATTAAAGGAAGTCTACCCGACTTCTCGTGACGAATGTCACACTAGAAAATGAGCCTATTTTGAGAATGGTTCCTCCCCGACGAAACGGGGCCCCTCCATTCTAAAATAGGCTTTTTTGTGCGTGATGAAGTGTTCCCGAGAGAATCGACGTGGCGCTACGCTTGCCTCCCCGCCCGATTCTCTCTCTTCGCTCTTCTTTCTTCCTGTCGTCTTTGCTCAGTCTTCGCCATCCTCCAGTCAGAAATCAGGCTCTAAGAGAAGGCTTAGCAGGATGTGGGGAGTGTGATTAATCAGTGAGTGTGCGACTAACCGCGCCGATGAAATCTGATGCTAATTTCAAGTTAGTCGGGCGGCTTGGTGCTGCGCTTGCACTTCGTGCTTTGCTTATCCCTGCGGGGCTAGTCCGAGGTTGAAGTTAGATTGGCGGGTGCGCTCCTGGGCGCAAAAAAATGCGTATTACGAAATTTATGGATAAATGAACCTTTCAGGTTCCGGCCAGTGCTATCGCAATGGTACTGACCGACAAGCATTCACCATAAATCCAATCACATAATGCGCACTGTAATACTGCTTCTTTAGGCGTGCTAATCGCTAACACCAATGCTCCGCAACCCATTGATATTGTTCTTAATCCTAGCCCGTTGTGCTTTTTTGCTATGTGTTCCCTAAGCGCTTGGCGTTCAGAGATTCCCCGAACGAGAAAGGCGCTCAAAAGCATCGTTTCACCTCTGAATACATCGACCCATCCAAGGGTAGCGCCGTTGGTTATGTTGCTAAATACATCAGTAAAAGCATTGACGGCAAACACATTGATTCCGATAGAGACTCATCACTTAGCGGTATTGACGCTGCTGAGCGCGTGGTCACTTGGGCGCGTGTTAACGGCATTAAACAGTTTCAATTTATCGGCGGTCCATCCGTGTCCGTTTGGCGTGAAATGCGCAGATTAAGAGAAGAATTCAAAGAGGGCGACATTGTGCTATCTGACTTATCCGAAACTGAGCATTTCATTAAAGAGAAATTCCTTGCAGCTCAAAAACGCATTATGTCGGGCGTTGTTGATTTTTATGATGCCCTTGAGGCTGAAAAGGAATATGAGCGCATGTGTGATAAGCGCTTTCAAGAGTATGAGGAAGTTTGCGCTTATTACGAGGAGCTTGAGGCTCTCATTCTTTTAGGCGACATCGAGGGGGCGTATCTGGTGGGCGCAGCCCCGCCAGATATGCTCCATTGATGCCGCCCTTGGACTTGGACTTGTGTCAATAACTCCCTTTTTAATTTTTAACCGTCAAGATAGGAAACAACAAAATGAAAATCGAAGGCTTAATTTTAGATTCATCTGACATCATTCAAGAAACTAAAAACGGTCGTGGTGGTGAGCTTTTGCTGATTGGCAAAATCAATCTTATCACCACTAACCCCACTGACGCTATTGAGGTCAAGGTTAGCCCTGAGCTCTGGAAAGGTGGTGAGGCTGGTAAGCTTCTAACTCAGTGCGTTGGTAAACGTATGACATTTGAAATTCAGTACAAAGAATTCAGCTTTGGTAATGATGAAGGTAAGCACGTTGCTTTGAACGGCTTCCACCTTTTTGCATTACCTGAACTTGGCAATAAGTAGGCACTAAATCATGACTGACGCTCAATTCTTAGAACTCATGGATAAAGTTGATTCGCTCTGGATGTGATCCGCCCCAGCAGTTTTGGACACTGAGTTAAGTGAGTACAATCACTAACGAGGTGAACAATGACAACTAAGAAAACTAGAATTAAACATTCCCCTGAATTTAAAGCAGAAGCCCTGAAGTTAGCAGATAAAGTGGGAGTAGCTGCGACAGCAAGACAGCTTTCTTTACACGAATCTCAAATCTACGGGTGGCGGAAGAACTCGAAGAAAGACACCAGTACTAGTCAGCGAGAGCAAGAGCTAACCGCAGAGGTTGCCAAGCTCAAAAGGCAGTTGGCTGAGCAAGCTGAAGAGCTAGAAATTGTAAAAAAGGCCGCCACCTACTTCGCGAAGAATCTAAAGTAGATTGCTACGAGTTTATGCTCGAACACCTGCTGTGCTTCAGTATAGTGCGTATGGCTAAGGTGTTCGGGATTTCCCGAAGTGGGTTTTATTACTGGATTAAGCATCGGCACAACGCCATCCAACGTGAGGCTATTCGCCAACAGCTTGATACAAAAGTTAAAGAAGCTTTCGACAACAGCAAAGGCCGAGATGGCTCAAGGCGTATCCAAAAAGAACTGTCTGAGAACGGTGAACGCTACAATGTTAAAACCATTGCTGCCAGTATGAAGCGTCAAGATTTAACGCAGAAAGCTGCACGCAAGTTTAAGTGCACTACGGACAGCAAGCATCAAATGCCTGTTGCTCCAAACCTGTTGGCTCAGAATTTTAGCGCATCTGCTCCGAATGAAAAATGGGCTGGAGACATCACCTATATAGCGACAAGCGAAGGCTGGCTGTACTTGGCGGTAATTATTGACCTTTACTCAAGACAAGTAATTGGATGGTCTATGGATACCAGAATGACGGCTACGCTGGTCTGTGATGCGCTATCAATGGCGTTGTTCCGTCGCGGATTCCCCGAGCAGGTTATCGTTCATAGTGATCGAGGTAGTCAGTACTGCTCAAAAGATTATCGAGATCTCATAACTGCTTATAATCTAAAACAAAGTATGAGTAGGAAAGGAAATTGCTGGGACAATGCTTGTGTTGAGAGCTTCTTCCATTCTATGAAAGTTGAAGCAATCCAAAATGAGCCGATTATGACGAGAGACCAGATGCGCCAAACGATCTTCGAGTACATAGAGGTTGATTATAATCGGACGAGAAGGCACAGTGCTCTTGGGTATCTAAGCCCAGTTAACTTTGAACAGCAAAATGTCGCTTAATGAAGTGTCCAGTCTAGCTGGAGCAGATCACTTCCCGCATAACACCGTAATCACAAAAACCAACGCATAATAAAAATGCCATGCGTTGGCTGTCCCTCTTGAAGCGTTTGTTAGCATTATCTAGCCTAATTCGGATAACTCTTGTAGAAGCGACTCCAATTTACGCTCTTCTTCTTGAATTTTATTTTGGTATTTCCTGACTTTGTTATCCTTGCCACTTCCCTTTGCTTCTTGTAAATCTAAGTTATATTCGGCAATTTTATCTTTAGTTTCTTTAATTTCGTCAGCTAAATCTTGCTTAAGTTTTGTGTCACTACAATTGGACTTGGCTTCCGCTAGGGCAACTTTTAGTCCTTCTATCTTTTTTTGATTATTAGCTAACTGAGCACTTTCTATTTGCTGCTCAATCTCACAATACTTTTTTTCACACCCAGAAAAACCTGAACAGTTCAATGAAGCAAAACTATAAAATGACAATATAGACAGTACAACACCGGAAGCTTTCAACATTAAATTTACATTTGCTCTTTTCATTAACACAACTAACTTTAAATAATTTTACAAGGGATAATTAAACTACAAAATGGTGAATTGTCACACAACTATTATACGCGATGATTGATTTCTACCATTTGAATATGACTATTTAAGTCCTCAGAATGCTAACGCCCGGCTAAGGGGTTGACAACGCATAGCCGAACTCAAAAAACTCACTGTAAACACTGAATTTCAATTTTGCACTAAAGCCACCACGCGTTGGCAATCCCTCTTGAGCCGTTTGTTAGGCCAACCAATTGACACCGAGACTTTCAAAACCAGAGAACGAGCTTTTTTGTAAACTTGAAACAAACTAACCGATTAATTTATAAACCAAAATGCCGAATCAGCAAAGAAACCAAAAAACTCAAATTGAGCGATTTGGAAGAAAAGTGACGAGCGTAGCATGCTCGGCGGACGTTTGGATGCTGAAGGTTATTTTTCCGCTAAATTCACAACGAAAAGCAACCCAACGCGAT
>NZ_CAWNMR010000026.1:0-28646 GCF_963875615.1 Vibrio sp. V09_P4A23P171 | reverse complement strand
AAGCGAAAATCATTGAACTTGCTGAAGCGCTAGACACTTACATTCCAGAGCCTGAGCGTGCAGTAGACCAAGCATTCCTACTACCAATCGAAGACGTATTCTCAATCCAAGGTCGTGGTACAGTAGTAACTGGCCGTATCGAGCGCGGTATCCTACGTGTAGGTGACGAAGTTGCGATCATTGGTATCAAAGACACAATCACAACGACTTGTACAGGTGTTGAGATGTTCCGTAAGCTGCTTGACGAAGGTCGTGCAGGTGAGAACGTTGGTGCACTTCTACGTGGTACTAAGCGTGATGAAGTAGAACGTGGTCAAGTACTAGCGAAACCAGGTTCAATCACTCCACACACTAAGTTCGAGTCAGAAGTGTATGTATTGTCTAAAGATGAAGGCGGCCGTCATACTCCGTTCTTCAAAGGCTACCGTCCACAGTTCTACTTCCGTACAACGGACGTAACAGGCGATATCTCTCTACCAGAAGGCGTAGAGATGGTAATGCCAGGTGACAACATCCAAATGGTTGTAGAGCTAATCGCTCCAATCGCGATGGATGAAGGTCTACGTTTCGCGATCCGTGAAGGTGGTCGTACAGTAGGTGCTGGTGTTGTTGCTAAAGTTATCGCTTAATTGCTGATTTAGCCGTTTAAATACGAATAGTATTTGACTAACGACTACCAAAAAGGGCATCATTTGATGCCCTTTTTCTGCACTAAATTTGGCCGTTGTCGATTTGTTGGTCGATAAAGCCAGTGCAAAGGATTTAAGATAGAGACATTTCTATCTTGATGAGTATGTATAGGTAGCTTTACCTGTGCTATGGATTTGCCCTGCAACAGCGGGGTTGTTGTCGTCTATGTTAAGACTTGTAACAGGTTGGTTTATGAAAGCAAACAATGCTGAAATTCCTGATAGCTCAAGTGCAGCAGACACATTTAAGTGGATTGTCACTTTTGCTCTGTTAGCTGCCGCTGTTGTGGGTAATTACCTGTATGGTGAAATGTCTGTAGTGCTTCGCGCTGCAGGTGTGGTTGCGCTGATTATTGCAGCACTCGGTGTTGCTGCGACAACCACAAAAGGAAAAGCGGCGATTGCGTTTGCGCGTGAATCTCGTATGGAAGTTCGCAAAGTGGTATGGCCGACACGTCAAGAAACCATGCAAACAACATTAATCGTTTTAGCTGTAAGTATCGTAATGGCTCTAGCACTTTGGGGCATCGACGGCATTATGGTTCGTCTTGTCGCTTTCGTGACTGGGGTATAGAGGGTTTAATACATGAGTGAAGCTCCTAAAAAACGCTGGTATGTAGTTCAAGCCTTCTCTGGATTTGAAGGTCGCGTAGCGCAATCGCTGCGTGAGCATATCAAGATGCACGCAATGGAAGAATTCTTCGGTGAAGTTCTTGTTCCAACCGAAGAAGTTGTTGAAATGCGTGCAGGTCAACGCCGTAAAAGTGAGCGCAAGTTCTTCCCAGGCTATGTATTGGTACAGATGCTCATGAATGATGAGTCCTGGCACTTAGTTCGTAGTGTTCCTCGTGTAATGGGTTTCATTGGTGGAACCTCCGATCGTCCTGCACCTATCACTGACAAAGAAGCCGATGCGATTCTTAATCGTCTAGAGAAAGCGAGCGAAGCTCCGCGTCCTAAGACGATGTTTGAAGCAGGTGAAGTGGTTCGTGTTAATGAAGGTCCATTTGCTGATTTCAACGGCACCGTTGAAGAAGTGGATTACGAGAAGAGCCGCATTAAAGTGTCAGTATCTATCTTTGGTCGTGCAACTCCTGTTGAACTTGAGTTTGGCCAAGTCGATAAGCTTGATTAAAAAAACACCTTTTAGGGTTGTTAAGGGCGTGAAATGTGATTATAATTTCGCGCCTTATTTACACGTCTTTATGACAAAGTAACCGGGGAGCTGATCAGCTGATTGGCGTTTGTACCCACATTTAGGAAATATCATGGCTAAGAAAGTTGAAGCTTATATCAAGTTGCAAGTTGCATCTGGTATGGCGAACCCAAGTCCACCAGTTGGTCCTGCACTAGGTCAACGTGGCGTTAACATCATGGAATTCTGTAAAGCGTTCAACGCAAGAACAGAATCAATGGAGAAAGGCTTGCCTACTCCAGTTGTTATCACTGTATACAGCGACCGTTCTTTCACGTTCGTAACTAAGACTGCTCCAGCGGCTGTTCTTCTGAAGAAAGCTGCAGGCATCAAGTCTGGTTCAGGCCGTCCAAACACTGAAAAAGTGGGCACGGTTACTGATGCTCAAATCCAAGAAATTGCAGAAGCGAAAGCGGCTGATATGACTGGTGCTGACATTGAAGCGATGAAACGTTCTATTGCGGGTACTGCTCGTTCAATGGGCTTAGTGGTAGAGGGTTAATATCATGGCAAAACTAACTAAGCGTATGCGCACTATCCGTGAGAAAGTTGACGCAACTAAAGAATACGAAATCAACGAAGCTGTAGCTCTTCTTAAAGAACTTGCAACGGCTAAATTCGTTGAGTCTGTAGACGTTGCTGTGAACCTTGGCATTGATGCTCGTAAATCTGACCAAAACGTACGTGGTGCAACTGTTCTGCCACACGGTACTGGTCGTGAAGTACGTGTTGCAGTGTTCACTCAAGGTGCAAACGCTGAAGCGGCTAAAGCTGCTGGTGCAGATTTAGTGGGTATGGAAGATCTAGCTGAGCTAGTGAAGAAAGGCGAAATGAACTTTGACGTTGTTGTTGCTTCTCCAGATGCAATGCGCGTTGTAGGTCAACTAGGTACCATTCTTGGTCCTCGCGGTCTAATGCCAAACCCTAAAGTTGGTACTGTAACTCCTAACGTTGCTGAAGCGGTTAAGAACGCTAAAGCAGGTCAGGTTCGTTACCGTAACGACAAAAACGGCATCATCCACACAACTATCGGTAAAGTTTCTTTCGAAACTAACCAACTTCAAGAGAACTTAGAAGCTCTTCTAGTTGCACTTAAGAAAGCGAAACCTTCTTCTGCTAAGGGTACTTACCTGAAGAAAGTAAGCATTTCTACTACGATGGGTGCTGGTGTTGCTGTTGATCAGAACACGCTAAACGCTCAAGCGTAATAATACATTTGATTAGGTGTGGAATTTGTGTATAATTCTGCGCCTAATATTTGTGGTTGGGGCTGATTTTAGTTCTTAGAACTATGACCCAGTCTCCGTCCAAGACCGTAGGCGTTATTTGTCTGTTTGATAAATGACTTAATCGTACCTACGTAGATGGTGCCCGAACTGACAGAAAGCATAATTTATTTTTTGAATAGATAAACTTTCTTCTGGGACTGCACCGAAATAACTCTCACTGTTGTGATAATAGTGAGTGGTGTAACGACAACCAGGAGTAAATCCAAGATGGCTTTAAACCTTCAAGACAAACAAGCAATTGTTGCTGAAGTCAACGAAGCGGCCAGTGGTGCACTTTCTGCAGTTGTTGCTGACTCTCGTGGCGTTCAAGTAGGCGCGATGACTTCTCTACGTAAACAAGCTCGTGAAGCGGGTGTTTATATGAGAGTTGTTCGTAATACTCTAGCACGTCGCGCAGTGGAAGGCACAGCTTACGAATGTCTACAAGACGTATTCGTAGGTCCTACTTTGATCGCATTCTCTAACGAGCATCCAGGTGCTGCAGCGCGTCTTTTTAAAGACTTCGCCAGAGAGAACAAGCACTTTGAAATCAAAGCAGCTGCATTTGAAGGCGCATTAACTGACGCTGAACTACTAGCGACACTACCAACTTACGACGAAGCAATCGCACGCCTAATGATGTGCATGAAAGAAGCTTCTGCTGGCAAGCTGGTACGTACTATCGCTGCTGTCCGCGATCAAAAAGAAGCTGCGTAATTCGCATTGCTTTTTATTGTTTGCTAAATAAACTTATTGTTGACTTAAAAGAGAATTGTTATGTCTATTACTAACGAGCAAATCCTAGATGCAGTTGCAGAAATGTCTGTAATGCAAGTTGTTGAACTTATCTCTGCTATGGAAGAGAAGTTCGGTGTTTCTGCTGCAGCTGCAGTAGTTGCAGGCGGCCCAGCAGCAGCAGCTGTTGAAGAGCAAACTGAATTCGACGTAATCCTAACTGCTGCTGGCGCAAACAAAGTATCTGTAATCAAAGCAGTACGTGGCGCAACTGGCCTAGGTCTTAAAGAAGCTAAAGCTCTAGTTGACGGCGCTCCAGCTGCAATTAAAGAAGCAGTTTCTCAAGCAGAAGCTGACGCACTTAAGAAAGAGCTAGAAGAAGCTGGTGCGACTGTTGAAGTTAAGTAATTATTACTTAATTTCTTAGCCGCAAGGCTAATGGCTGGTGGTTTATTGACCACCGGCCTTTTTGCGCTGTAGGGTATGGGT
Source organism: Vibrio sp. V09_P4A23P171 (assembly GCF_963875615.1). Lineage (NCBI taxonomy): Bacteria > Pseudomonadati > Pseudomonadota > Gammaproteobacteria > Vibrionales > Vibrionaceae > Vibrio > Vibrio sp. V09_P4A23P171. The sequence goes on along the minus strand of NZ_CAWNMR010000026.1, from coordinate 24,270 downwards.
GAATTTTCCCGCTGTTTAGACGCTTATACTCGTGCAAAAGCACACAAACTATCATTTTTGAGTGATGTTGTGTTACTACAGTAAACAGCTGTTAGTCACTGTCCTATGACCCTTTATTTTTGAATAATTGGTGGGCAGTTTGGGTCACTTATCAGCGAGCTGAGGAACCCCATGGTTTACTCTTATACCGAGAAAAAGCGCATCCGTAAGGACTTTGGTACTCGTCCACAAGTGTTGGACATTCCATACCTGCTATCGATCCAGCTCGATTCGTTCGACAAGTTTATCGAACAGGATCCTGAAGGACAATACGGTCTTGAGGCTGCTTTTCGTTCTGTATTTCCTATTCAGAGCTATAACGGCAATTCTGAGCTGCAATACGTTAGCTATCGTCTTGGTGAGCCAGTTTTTGACGTTAAAGAATGTCAAATTCGTGGTGTAACTTATTCTAAGCCACTACGCGTAAAACTACGCCTAGTGATCTTTGATAAAGACGCGCCAGCAGGTACTGTAAAAGATATTAAAGAACAAGAAGTCTACATGGGTGAAATTCCACTCATGACAGACAATGGTACCTTCGTAATTAATGGTACTGAGAGGGTTATCGTATCCCAGCTGCACCGAAGCCCAGGCGTATTCTTCGACAGCGATAAGGGTAAAACTCACTCATCAGGTAAAGTTCTTTATAACGCACGTATTATCCCTTACCGTGGTTCATGGTTAGATTTTGAGTTTGATCCAAAAGATAACCTATACGTGCGTATTGACCGTCGTCGTAAACTGCCTGCATCGATCATTCTTCGTGCACTTGGTAAATCGACAGAAGAGATCTTGGATCTGTTCTTCGAAAAAGTGAAGTTTGAAGTCAAAGACCAAACTCTTCTTATGGAGTTGGTACCTGAGCGCCTGCGTGGCGAAACAGCGTCATTTGATATTGAAGCAAATGGTACCGTTTATGTCGAAAAAGGTCGTCGTGTAACGGCTCGTCATATTCGTCAACTAGAAAAAGATAACGTTGATTTTATCGAAGTACCCGTTGAGTACATCGTAGGTAAAGTCGCTTCTAAAGATTATGTCAATGAAGCAACTGGTGAAGTCATCGTTAGCGCAAACCAAGAAATTAGCTTGGAAGCATTAGCGAATCTTTCACAAGCGGGCTATAAGAAACTTGAAGTTCTATTTACGAACGATCTTGATCATGGTCCATTTGTGTCTGAGACGCTCCGCATCGACAGTACGGTTGATCGTATTTCTGCGCTAGTAGAAATCTACCGCATGATGCGCCCTGGCGAGCCACCAACAAAAGAAGCAGCCGAATCGCTGTTTGAAAGCCTATTCTTCTCAGAAGAACGCTATGACCTATCAACAGTAGGCCGTATGAAGTTCAACAGCTCAATTGAGCGTGAAGATGCCGGCGAGCTTGGTACGCTTGACGAAACTGACATCATCGAAGTGATGAAGAAGTTGATCGCCATTCGTAACGGCATTGGCGAAGTGGACGATATCGACCACCTTGGCAACCGTCGTATTCGCTCTGTTGGTGAAATGGCTGAAAACCAATTCCGCGTAGGTCTTGTGCGTGTTGAACGTGCAGTGAAAGAGCGCTTAAGCCTTGGCGATCTTGATGCGATCATGCCTCAAGATTTGATCAATGCGAAGCCTATCTCTGCGGCCGTTAAAGAATTCTTCGGTTCTTCACAGCTTTCTCAGTTTATGGACCAGAACAACCCACTTTCAGAAGTGACGCACAAACGTCGTATTTCTGCATTGGGTCCTGGCGGTCTAACTCGTGAGCGTGCTGGCTTTGAGGTACGTGACGTACACGTAACTCACTACGGTCGTCTATGTCCGATCGAAACGCCAGAAGGTCCGAACATCGGTCTGATTAACTCATTGTCAGCATTTGCACGTTGTAACGAATACGGTTTCCTAGAAACTCCGTACCGTCGTGTTGTTGATGGTGTGGTGACTGATGAAGTTGATTACTTGTCAGCTATCCAAGAAGGTCAATTTGTTATCGCGCAGGCAAACGCCATTCTGACTGAAGAAGGTACGTTTGCAGATGAGCTGATCACAGCTCGTCAAAAAGGTGAATCTGGTCTTCACCCTCGTGAACATGTTGACTACATGGACGTTGCGACCAACCAGGTCGTATCAATCGCCGCTTCGCTTATCCCGTTCCTAGAACACGATGATGCGAACCGTGCATTGATGGGTGCGAACATGCAACGTCAAGCGGTTCCAACGTTACGCGCTGAGAAGCCGTTGGTTGGTACTGGTATCGAACGTAATGTAGCGGTTGACTCTGGTGTAACTGCCGTTGCCAAACGTGGCGGTATGGTGCAGTCAGTTGATGCGTCTCGTATCGTAGTTAAAGTTAATGAAGATGAACTTGTATCTGGTGAAGCGGGTATCGACATCTACAACCTAACTAAATACACACGTTCGAACCAAAACACATGTATTAACCAACGTCCTACTGTGATGCCAGGTGAACCTGTAGCTCGCGGTGATGTCCTTGCTGATGGTCCTTCAACAGACCTTGGTGAGCTAGCGCTTGGCCAAAACATGCGTATCGCATTCATGCCTTGGAATGGTTATAACTTCGAAGACTCGATCTTAGTATCTGAGCGCGTCGTTCAAGAAGACCGTTTCACGACTATCCACATCCAAGAACTTTCTTGTGTGGCTCGTGATACTAAGCTGGGCTCTGAAGAGATCACAGCGGATATTCCAAACGTAGGTGAATCGGCTCTGTCTAAACTAGACGAGTCAGGTATCGTTTACATTGGTGCTGAAGTTAAGGGTGGTGACATCCTAGTTGGTAAAGTAACGCCGAAAGGCGAAACTCAGCTAACTCCAGAAGAGAAGCTACTACGTGCAATCTTCGGTGAAAAAGCCTCTGATGTTAAAGATACGTCACTGCGTGTACCAAACTCTGTTTCAGGTACCATTATCGATGTTCAAGTTTTCACTCGCGATGGCGTAGAGAAAGACAAGCGTGCGCTTGAAATTGAACACATGCAGCTAAAAGAAGCGAAGAAAGACCTTACTGAAGAGTTCCAAATTCTTGAAGGTGGTCTACTAGCGCGTGTGAAAGCTGTACTGATCAATGGTGGCTATTCTGAAGCGAAGCTTGATGCGATCGATCGTAAGAAATGGCTAGAACAAACACTAGAAAACGACGAGCTACAATCTCAACTTGAACAGCTTGCTGAGCAGTGGGATGAGCTAAAAGCTGACTTCGATAAGAAGTTCGAAGCGAAACGTCGCAAAATCACTCAAGGTGATGATCTAGCGCCTGGCGTTCTGAAGATTGTTAAAGTTTACCTAGCGGTGAAACGTCGTATCCAGCCTGGTGATAAGATGGCAGGTCGTCACGGTAACAAGGGTGTAATCTCTAAGATCAACCCTGTTGAAGACATGCCTTACGATGAAAACGGTCAGCCGGTTGATATCGTATTAAACCCACTAGGTGTACCGTCACGTATGAACATAGGTCAGATCCTTGAAGTTCACTTAGGTCTGGCTGCAAAAGGTATTGGTGACAAGATCAACCAAATGGTTAAAGAACAACAAGAGCTGTCTAAGCAGCGTGAGTTCTTACAGAAGGTTTATGATCTTGGCGATACGCGTCAGAAAGTAGATATTGCTGCTCTGTCTGATGGTGATGTTCGTACTCTTGTGAACAACCTTCGTGGTGGTTTACCGATTGCAACTCCAGTATTTGATGGTGCATCAGAAGCATCAATCAAAGAACTATTAAGCCTAGCCGACCTACCAACTTCTGGTCAGCTAACACTGTTTGATGGTCGTACTGGTGATGCATTCGAGCGTCCTGTAACTGTCGGTTACATGTACATGCTCAAACTGAACCACCTTGTTGATGACAAGATGCACGCTCGTTCAACAGGTTCGTACAGCCTAGTAACTCAGCAACCACTTGGTGGTAAAGCTCAGTTCGGTGGTCAGCGTTTCGGTGAGATGGAAGTGTGGGCACTAGAAGCATACGGTGCTGCATATACACTACAAGAAATGCTTACTGTTAAGTCAGATGACGTTAACGGTCGTACGAAGATGTATAAGAACATCGTTGATGGTAACCATAGCATGGAACCTGGCATGCCAGAGTCTTTCAACGTATTGCTGAAAGAGATCCGCTCGCTAGGTATCAACATCGAGCTAGAAGACGAAGAGTAATCTTGGCGGTAAACCCTCTGGATTATCCTGGTAGAAAGGCGCTCGCCGAGCGCCTTTTAACTCCTTACAGGAGCTGATTGTGAAAGACTTATTAAACTTTCTAAAAGCACAGCATAAGACCGAAGAATTTGATGCAATCAAAATCGGTCTATCTTCACCTGACATGATTCGTTCATGGTCTTTTGGTGAAGTTAAAAAACCTGAAACGATCAACTATCGTACGTTCAAGCCTGAACGTGATGGTCTGTTCTGTGCGCGTATTTTTGGTCCAGTCAAAGACTACGAATGTCTTTGTGGTAAATATAAGCGTCTGAAACACCGTGGCGTGATCTGTGAAAAATGTGGCGTTGAAGTTACACAAACTAAAGTTCGTCGTGACCGTATGGGCCACATCGAGCTTGCATCACCGGTTGCTCACATCTGGTTCCTAAAATCGCTACCGTCTCGTATCGGTCTGCTAATGGATATCCCTCTACGTGATATCGAACGTGTTCTTTACTTCGAAATGTATGTAGTAACAGAGCCGGGTATGACGGATCTAGAAAAGAGTCAGATGCTTACTGAAGAAGAGTATCTTGACCGTCTAGAAGAGTGGGGCGATGAGTTCACGGCGAAGATGGGCGCAGAAGCGATCAAAGACCTATTGGGTTCAATGGATCTTGTCGCTGAAACAGAGATGATGCGTGAGGAGTTACAAACCACTAACTCTGAAACTAAACGCAAAAAACTGACTAAGCGTCTGAAGCTTGTTGAAGCGTTTATCAGCTCAGGTAATAACCCTGAGTGGATGATCCTGACTGTGCTTCCGGTACTTCCGCCAGATCTACGTCCTCTAGTACCACTAGATGGCGGTCGTTTTGCGACATCTGATCTGAACGATTTGTACCGCCGTGTGATCAACCGTAACAACCGTTTGAAGCGCCTTCTAGAGCTAGCAGCTCCGGACATCATCGTACGCAACGAAAAGCGTATGCTGCAAGAGTCTGTTGATGCGCTACTTGATAACGGTCGTCGCGGTCGTGCGATCACAGGTTCTAACAAGCGTCCTCTGAAATCTCTTGCTGATATGATCAAGGGTAAACAAGGTCGTTTCCGTCAGAACCTACTTGGTAAACGTGTAGACTACTCAGGCCGTTCTGTAATCACAGTAGGTCCATATTTACGTCTGCACCAGTGTGGTCTTCCTAAGAAGATGGCACTTGAGCTATTTAAACCATTTATCTACAGCAAGTTAGAAACTCGCGGCATGGCCACGACGATCAAAGCAGCTAAGAAAATGGTTGAGCGTGAAGAAGCGGTTGTTTGGGATATCCTAGACGAAGTGATTCGTGAACACCCAGTACTACTAAACCGTGCACCAACACTGCACCGTCTTGGTATTCAAGCGTTCGAACCTGTACTGATTGAAGGTAAAGCGATTCAACTGCACCCACTTGTGTGTGCGGCGTATAACGCGGACTTCGATGGTGACCAAATGGCGGTTCACGTGCCTCTAACTTTAGAAGCACAGCTTGAAGCTCGTACACTGATGATGTCGACGAACAACATTCTGTCGCCAGCATCAGGTGATCCGATCATCGTACCTTCACAGGACGTGGTCTTGGGTCTGTACTACATGACTCGCGAAAAAATCAACGCACAAGGTGAAGGTATGTACCTGGCTGGCCCTAAAGAGGCTGAGAAGGCATACCGTACTAAGACAGCGGCGCTACACGCACGCGTTAAAGTACGTATCACTGAAACCGTTGTTGATGAAGATGGTTACAGCACAACTGAGACTAAGATGGTCGATACGACTGTCGGTCGTGCCATGCTATGGCAAATCGTGCCTAAAGGCCTGCCATACAGCATCGTGAACCAGAAGCTTGGTAAGAAACAGATCTCAAATCTATTAAACGAAGCGTATCGTAAGCTTGGTTTGAAAGATACGGTCGTATTTGCTGACCAAATCATGTACACCGGTTTTGCTTATGCAGCACTGTCAGGCGTGTCAGTTGGTATCGACGACATGGTTGTACCAGCAGCGAAATACACTGAAATTGCTGAAGCTGAAGAAGAAGTACGCGAAATCCAAGAACAGTTCCAATCAGGTCTTGTTACGGCGGGTGAGCGTTACAACAAAGTTATCGATATCTGGGCGTCTACCAACGACCGTGTTGCGAAAGCGATGATGGATAACCTATCTTCTGAAACCGTGATCAACCGTGATGGTGTAGAAGAACAACAAGAATCGTTTAACAGCATCTATATGATGGCTGACTCGGGTGCTCGTGGTTCTGCTGCTCAGATTCGTCAGCTTGCAGGTATGCGTGGTCTGATGGCGCGTCCAGATGGTTCAATCATCGAAACGCCTATCACAGCAAACTTTAAAGAAGGCCTGAACGTACTACAATACTTTATCTCTACCCACGGTGCACGTAAGGGTCTAGCCGATACAGCACTTAAAACAGCGAACTCAGGTTATCTGACTCGTCGTTTAGTAGACGTTGCACAAGACGTTGTGGTGACAGAGCATGACTGTGGCACTCAAGAAGGTGTCGACATGATGCCTCATATCGAGGGTGGTGATGTTAAAGTTTCTTTAACTGAACTGGCTCTTGGTCGTGTTGTGGCTGAGGATGTGATGAAGCCAGGCACTGAAGAAGTACTTATTCCACGTAATACTCTGATTGATGAGAAGTGGTGTCAGATTATCGATGAGAACTCTGTCGATAATATGAAAGTACGTTCAGTGGTAACCTGTGATGCGGACTTCGGCTGTTGTGCGCTATGTTACGGTCGTGACCTTGCTCGTGGTCACCTAGTGAACCAAGGTGAGGCAGTCGGTGTTATTGCTGCTCAATCTATCGGTGAGCCGGGTACACAGTTAACGATGCGTACGTTCCACATCGGTGGTGCGGCTTCTACTGCTGCGGCAGAGAACAGCATCCAAGCGAAGAACAAAGGCTCTGTGAAACTTCACAACGCTAAGTTCGTTATCAACAAAGATAAGAAGCTGGTTATCACATCTCGTGCATCAGAGCTGACTATCATTGACGAATTTGGTCGCACGAAAGAAAAACACAAACTGCCTTACGGCTCTGTGTTGAGTAAAGGTGATAACGACGCGGTTGAAGCTGGTCAAACAGTGGCTAACTGGGAAGCGCACACCATGCCAATCATCACTGAAGTGGCTGGTCGCATCCAATTCGTTGATATGATTGATGGTGTAACGGTTTCTCGCCAAACAGATGACCTAACGGGTCTATCTTCAAGCGAAGTAACCGAAGCTGCCGCTCGTCCAGCAGCAGGTAAAGATATGCGTCCAGCTATCAAACTTGTTGATGCGAAAGGTAAAGATGTCATGATCCCTGGTACTGATATGCCAGCTCAATACTTCTTACCGGGTAAAGCGATCGTTAACATCGAAGATGGTGCTGAAGTTGGTATTGGTGACACATTAGCGCGTATTCCACAAAAATCTGGCGGTAACCGAGACATCACGGGTGGTCTACCTCGCGTAGCTGACTTGTTTGAAGCTCGTCGACCAAAAGAGCCTGCGATTCTTGCTGAGCACACAGGTACTGTGAGCTTTGGTAAAGAAACCAAAGGTAAACGTCGTCTAATCATCACTCGTGAGGGTGACGAAACTTATGAAGAAATGATTCCTAAGCATCGTCAACTTAACGTGTTTGAAGGTGAAAAGATCGAACGTGGTGACGTTATTGCTGATGGTCCTGAGACTCCGCACGATATCCTACGTTTACGTGGTATCCATGCTGTAACGTCTTACATCGCTAACGAAGTTCAAGAAGTTTACCGTCTGCAAGGCGTTAAGATTAACGATAAGCACATTGAAACTATCGTTCGTCAAATGCTACGTAAGTGTACGATTACTCATGCTGGCGACTCTGAGTTCCTAGCGGGTGAGCAAGTTGAATACTCACAAGTGAAAGTTGCAAACCGTAACCTAGAAGCCGAAGGCAAACAGCCTGCTCGTTTCGAGCGTGAGCTACTAGGTATTACTAAAGCATCTCTAGCGACTGAATCGTTCATCTCTGCGGCATCGTTCCAAGAGACAACTCGCGTACTAACAGAAGCGGCTGTTTCTGGTAAACGTGATGATCTTCGCGGTCTGAAAGAAAACGTAATCGTTGGTCGTCTGATCCCAGCGGGTACAGGTTTCGCTTACCACCAAGAACGTCAAGCTAAACGTGCGGCACAGCTAAAAGGCCCGTCTGCTGAACAAGCGACAGATAACCTAGCGGCACTGCTAAACGCAGGTTTCTCTTCTGAAGAGTAATCTCAGCGCTGATTAAAAAAGGCACCTTCGGGTGCCTTTTTTGTTGCGCTTAATTAATCTACGCGAATGATTACAGCAAAATATTCAATATTAAGCACCAGGAGGGATAGCCAAGCTGTCCGCGATAAGTTGAATCAAACTGTCTTCCACTCCAAAACGCACCTCAATAATTTCACCAATTAGCGAAAGGTCGTTGTCAAAGTTTTCGAGATCATCCTCATCACTCACTGCCGCGTATTTATCTGTAAAATTGAGTAACGGCTCCGTAGTAACAATAATTTTTCCATAAGTCTGATTAATTTCATCGGTGGCTTCAAAGCCAGTTGCACGCCACCTATCCATCACCATATCGTAGATTTTGAAGTGACCTTCGGAAATATAATCGACCAGTTGCTGGCAAAAACGTTGCAGCTCTTCTGGCGAGGGAAGCCCGTTAACATTCGTTTTGGCGGTGCAAGGTTGCAGCGCGGCTAATTTGCAATACTCTACAATTAAGGTTTGTCGCGTGTTTAACCAGTGATCAATAACGTCACTGTAACCGCCCCATTGCTCTTGTGTGCGTTTTAGTTTTTTTAGCATGACCATGCCCTCATGATCGGGTCACAAAGCTGGTGACCGTTTCCTTTGCGTAGGGTTGCACTTCGTAGATACAACTCATTGTCCTTACTAGAATTTATAGAACTAAATTTGGAACGTTACAAATTCTGGTATGAATTTAGATTGCCAGTAAAATGGGGTAACTGCAAGAAGAGAGGTCGCAACATGTTGAAAAATAGTGATACAAAAATCGCTTATTGGTGTGTAGTTTCCGGAAGTGAGATCTGGACCATAAATGGTGAGTTACCGCTAGGATCTGCGGGCGAATATTCCCTGCCTTTAGAAAAAGCGGTGGTGGTAGATAGTTGTGATGGTTACCCAGTGATGTGGGTTAATGATGCCGATCTTGATGGCGAGCGAGAAATGACTTCATTACGCGAATTGTTGCATCTCAAACCAGAACTATTTTTGGCGATCAGCAAGGCGCTTCAATATGGTCACATGAGCCAAACGTTACGTTTTTGTCCACAATGTGGTGGGCGAAATTACCTAAACCATAACCAATTGGCGATGCAATGTTCTGAGTGTCGAACGTTACATTATCCGCGTATCTTTCCTTGCATTATTGTCGCGGTACGAAATCAGGATAAAATTTTATTGGCCCAGCACCCAAGGCATCGTAACGGCATGTACACCGTCATTGCTGGTTTTTTAGAGGTCGGGGAGACGTTAGAGCAGTGCGTGGCACGTGAAGTACTTGAAGAAACGGGGATTCATGTGAAAAATATTCACTATTTTGGCAGCCAGCCATGGGCATTTCCATCGAGTATGATGATGGGCTTTGTGGCGGAATATGACTCTGGCACGATAAAACCCGACTATAGTGAATTGAGTGATGCGCAATGGTTTTTAGCAAGTGCTTTGCCTCCCGTTGCGCCCGAAGGGACGATAGCCAGAGCATTAATAGAGCACACGTTAAGCGAAATCGAGAAAGATTCACTGCCGCATTGCTAAAAAAAACCCTCCGGTGAAGGAGGGGGTAAGTAAGATGTCGTTATGAGATGCCGAGTACAGAGTACTCAGTTTATAATTATAGTTTTCGCTAGCGAACAAATTTTTAACACCGTTAAAGGTTGCTTGCAAATTAACCATTGATTTAAAAGTTAATAACATGATCTCGCTTGCAAAGCACACCGTTTTTGGCGCTTATTCAGTGCTAGAATAACGCCACAAAAAATAACAAGCTTTAAATTGGAAGACGGAATGACTGAATTAAAAAATGATCGCTACTTGCGTGCACTGTTAAAACAACCTGTCGATTGCACCCCTGTATGGATGATGCGCCAAGCAGGACGTTACCTGCCAGAGTATCGCGCAACGCGTGCCGAAGCAGGCGATTTTATGGCGCTGTGTAAAAATGCTGAGCTAGCTTCTGAAGTGACATTACAGCCATTACGTCGCTTTCCATTAGATGCCGCTATTTTATTTTCTGATATTTTAACCATTCCTGACGCCATGGGATTGGGTTTGTATTTTGAAGCGGGAGAAGGGCCAAAGTTTGAACGCCCGATCACTTGTAAAGCCGATGTCGATAAAATTGGCTTACCGGATCCGGAAGGCGAACTGCAATATGTGATGAATGCCGTACGCCAGATCCGCAAAGATCTACAAGGTGAAGTTCCATTGATCGGTTTTTCAGGCAGCCCATGGACACTCGCGACTTATATGGTGGAAGGTGGCAGCTCAAAAGCCTTCACTAAGATCAAAAAAATGATGTACGCCGATCCTAGCGTGCTGCACGCCTTGCTCGATAAACTGGCAGACAGTGTTATTGAATACCTTAACGCACAAATCAAAGCGGGTGCTCAGTCTGTTATGATTTTTGATACTTGGGGCGGAGTACTGACGCCGCGCGACTACAACCTCTTTTCACTACAGTATATGCACAAAATTGTGGATGGTTTAATTCGTGAAAATGAAGGTCGCCGCGTACCCGTCACTCTGTTTACCAAAAACGGTGGCATGTGGCTGGAGCAGATTGCTGCAACGGGTTGTGATGCTGTAGGGCTTGATTGGACCATCAATATTGCCGACGCCAAAGCGCGTATCGGTGACAAAGTCGCGCTGCAAGGCAATATGGACCCTTCCATGCTTTATGCTCCGCATGATCGTATTCGCCAAGAAGTGGCGACCATTCTTGAAGGATTCGGCCATGGTGGAACGGGCCATGTCTTTAACCTCGGACACGGTATCCATTTAGATGTGCCACCGGAAAATGCGGGCATATTTGTTGATGCGGTGCACGCCTTGTCTAAACCGTACCATCAATAATAGGTTTGCGGTGCCTTATCGCCGATAATGCACCGTTTCTCACTCTCATCCTGTTATTTGATAGGAGCAGGTTCACAGAGGTAAAGAGGTAATAAGACAAGATGAAGACCAAAGATAAGATCGTTTATGCTGCATTAGCGCTGTTTAATGAACATGGTGAAAGAACGGTGACCACTAACCATATCGCAGCACATATCGAAATCAGCCCAGGTAATTTGTATTATCACTTTCGTAATAAACAAGAAATTGTTCGTGATATTTTTGCTCTCTATTCAGCAGAGTTACTCGAACGTTTTCAGCCGATTGCGGCACAGCGCGAAAGCTTAACTCTGTTAAAGCATTATCTTGATTCGATCTTCACTTTGATGTGGAAATACCGTTTTTTCTATGCCAATTTACCGGAAATCCTGCAGCGTGATGAAGTACTACATGGTGAGTACATTCAAGTACAAGAAAAGCTGCAAACTAATCTCATTAATATTATGCACGCTTTTGTTGAGCTGAAATTGCTGTCTGTCGGAAAAGAAGATATGCAATCTTTAGTGACCACTCTCCATATGACGGCCTCGTGTTGGTTGAGTTATCAGTCAGCGATGTTTTCCAAAACGCAGATCACCGAGCAAGTGATTCATCAAGGCATGCTACAGATGATCGCAGTCGTTAAACCCAAAGCAACGGAACAAGGTCTTGAACAGCTTCTATTATTAGAGGAAGGTGTGCGGGCGATGCACGCATCATAATCTGTGCTTAGTTATAACCTTTGAGTATTGTTCTTAATCCTTTGAAGCTGTTAGCTTCTTAGCTATACATCTCTAAGGGTGGTGTTGATATGCACTATGACGTTTTTAACGGTGATGCTGATGGCATCATCTCTCTTCTTCAGCTGCGGCTTGCTTACCCTCGCACGACGACCCTAGTTACTGGGGTTAAGCGTGATATCAAATTGCTCCAGCGTCTTAATCTTCAATCCCGAGATAGTCTGACCGTGTTAGATATTTCGATGGAGAAGAATCAGCGACCTTTACAGCAGGCTCTTGCGGCGGGGGTGACGGTGTTTTATGCCGATCATCACTATGCAGGCTCAATCCCCGAGACTCCGCTGCTTGACGCCCATATTGATTTGGACCCTAATACTTGTACGGCATTAATTATTGATCAATGGTTAGGTGGTCCGTTCCATGAGTGGGCGATTGTGGCAGCTTATGGCGATAATTTGATTGCTAAAGCGGATACTTTAACGCGCAACGCGGGGCTAACTACCACTCAAGCTGAACAACTAAAAAACTTAGGTACCTTGATTAACTATAACGGTTATGGAGAGACGATAGAGCAGCTTCATTATCACCCCGCTGATTTGTACCAAGCCTTGCTGGTTTATCCTTCACCGTTTGATTTAATGAAGGATGACAACTCCCCTTTTTATCATTTGCAGCACGCTTATGAGCAAGATATGCAGCTTGCTCAGTCGTTAGAGCCTATCTATAAAAGTGCCTGTTTGAGCGTATACGAGCTGCCAGACTGTGCATCATCACAGCGAGTGAGTGGTGTGTTTAGTAATTGGCTAGCCAATCAAGCACCTGCCGCGGCACATATGGTTTTAACGGTAAATTCATCGGGTGGTTATACCGTTTCGCTACGTGCTCCATTAGCCAATAAACAGGGAGCGGATAGGTTATGCAGCGCCTTTGCAACCGGAGGCGGGCGAGAAGCGGCGGCGGGTATTAATTCGTTGGATAAAAGACAATTGACCCAATTTATTACTCAAGTAGAAGCGTACTATTCATCACACTAACGCTCGTTCGGATTAACAGGGTGATGGATGTGTTTTGCTAGCGACTGAGCCAGCGTGTTGGGTCTTCGGCTTTACTGTTGCGACGAATTTCGAAATAGAGCGCTGGCTGAGATTGACCGCCAGTGTCTCCCGCTAAAGCAATGGTTTCACCGGCGGTGACTTTATCGCCCTCTTTTTTGAGCAAACTTTGGTTAAAGCCGTATAAAGTCATATCGCCTTTGCCATGATCGAGCAAAACCACCAGCCCATAACCACGTAGATATTCAGCAAACACGACCGTGCCAGAATAAACCGCTTTGACGTTTTGACCATAATTAGCGTCAATGACTAGACCTTTCCAGTCAATTTGTCCACTTTGACGTGTACCAAAAGCATGCAGGATTTTGCCTTTGACTGGCCAAGGTAGCTTGCCTTTTTGCGGCGCTAACCCATCCATTAGTACAGCGTTACGTTTTGCTGCTTTGGCGATTTCCGCTTGTAATCGCGTTTCATTGCGTTGCAATTCCGCTAAGTAGACTTTATCACCGGAAATACTTTTTTGAATTTTACCCACCGTACTGCGTCGTTCTGACTGCGTTTTTGCCAATGTAGCGCGCTTTTGGGTCTGCTGTTCTAATAGAGAAGCGATTTGGTCTCGTTCAAGTCGCAGCTGTTTTTCACTTTCATTGAGTTCTTTTTGCGTAAGTTCAAGCTGTTGGATGGTTTGGCTGCGTGCCTTCGCTAAGTGTTGGTAATACTGGCTGATGCGATCTTCTTCCACGCCATTATTGAGTATGTTGGATGAGGCTGTCGCTCGCTGAGTGGCGTAATAGGTTTTGATCAGTTGAGCTAATTTGGCGGTTTGTTGTGTTTGTTGTGTTTCTAAGGCCGTGATCTTTTGTTTGAGTTTAGCGATATTAGCGTTGGCCACTACTAATTCTGATTTGGTGTTTTTGATCTGATTTTCTAGACTTGAAATACCCACTTCTTGCTTTTTAAGCGCATTTTGCAACGAATCGAGCTCTTTTTGTCGATTATTTAACGCTTGCTGCTGACGAGAAATTTCTCCTTTCACCCCTTTTAGCTCTTGTTGTGTGGCAGCCATTAACGGTGAGCAGGAGAGGCAAGCTAGCCCTAACACCATCACTAGGCTAAGTGCATGCCACCAAGTCGTTATAGTAAGTGGGTGTGGTGAAGGCTTGTTTCTCATCCGTTTTCAAGTCTCTATCGACAAATTAGTGAGTCAGTATACTCAAAGCCATCCGCGAGGCGAAAGCCCTATGTCAAAACTTGCAATCAAATCGAGTTCTTGGGCGAAAAAAAGCCTCGATATTTATCGAGGCTCAATAGCACGTGGTTGGTGAGTTATTTAAACAACACTTGACCAGACATTTCTGCCGGAATGTCCATGTTCGATAGAGCAAGCATCGTTGGTGCTAGGTCAGAAAGCTTACCACCATCTTTTAGCTTAAGATCTTTGCTACCGACGTAGATAAGCGGCACTGGCAGATTGGTATGTGCGGTATGAATGCCCCCTGTTTCCGGGTTCACCATCATTTCTGCATTGCCGTGGTCTGCTGTGATCAGTAGCTGGCCATCGACTTCTTTAATCGCTTCAACCACTTTTCCGATACACTCATCAAGCGCTTCGCATGCTTTCACGGCCGCTTCGTAAATACCAGTATGACCAACCATATCGCCGTTCGGGTAGTTACAGATAATCGCATCGTATTTACCCGACTTGATTGCCGCAACGAGTTTTTCAGTCAGTTCAGGCGCGCTCATTTCCGGTTGCAGATCGTAAGTTGCCACTTTAGGTGAAGCAACCAATTGGCGCTCTTCGCCTGGGAATTCGTTCTCAACACCACCGTTAAAGAAGAAGGTGACGTGCGCGTATTTTTCTGTTTCAGAGATGCGCAACTGAGTTTTACCCGCCTTTGATAGCCACTCACCGTAGGTGTTTTCTAGTGATGCTGGTGGAAATGCGCACAGCAGAGGAATGTCGGCGGCGTATTGGGTTAGCATCACAAAGTCAATTGCTGGGAACTTCACACGTTCAAACCCGTTGAAATCTGGTATGAAGGCACGAGTAATTTCACGTGCACGGTCGGCGCGGTAGTTCATGAAAATCACGGCATCGCCATCTTCAATCGCAGCAGAGTCTTGGCCTTCAGCTTTGATTTCTGTCGCTTTAACAAATTCATCATTTTCTTCACGTGCGTAAGCGGCTTCAAGGCCTGCCACGGCGGAATCAAAAGTAAATTCTGCTTTGGCTTCAACCAATAGGTCGTAAGCTTTTTGTACGCGTTCCCAGTTGTTATCGCGATCCATGGCGTAGTAACGACCAATCAGTGAGGCGATACGACCTTTACCTAATTTAGAAAATAGGTCTTGGAAGCGTTGCAATGAGGCTTCGGCACTGCGTGGTGGCGTATCACGGCCATCAAGGAAGCAGTGGAGGTAGATTTTCTCAGCGCCACGGGCAGCAGCCATTTCAACGGCAGCGTAGATATGATCTTCATGCGAGTGAACACCACCTGGCGACATTAGCCCCAATAGGTGAACCGCTTTGCCCGCTTTGATGGCTTTATCCATCGCGTTGACTAACACTTCGTTTTGTTGGAATTCACCATCAAGAATTGATTTAGTAATGCGTGTCAGGTCTTGGTAAACAATACGACCAGCACCGATATTGGTGTGACCGACTTCTGAGTTACCCATTTGACCATCCGGTAAACCTACATCCATACCAGAAGCAGAAATCAGAGTGTTTGGGTTGTTTGCAATTAAGCTATCCATGACTGGAGTATGTGCATTGCTGATTGCGTTGTGTGCGTTATCTTCACGGTAACCCCAACCGTCAAGAATTACTAAAGCCATTGGCTTCTTAGCTGACATAGTTATGACCTCGTCAAATTCAAAGTAACTTAAACAGAAATTAGCGTAATTTTACTACACTTTGAAGCGATTGCAGTAGGTTAAGATCAATGATTCTCCCTATCAATGCCTATAAAGGTAGCCTATTGATCAACATCGGTGCCTTTTTAGCGCCATTTAATAAACTAAAATTCCCGTCCCAAGCACGGCAAACAGTGCGCCGCACCAAGCGAAGCGGTTGGGCCGCTGTTTGGTATACATCCATAAAATAGGCAACAACATGATGGGCGTGGTTGAGGAGAGCAGGGCCACCATACCCACGTTGCCTTCACGCAGTGCGTAGAGAATTAATGTCATTCCGACCGCCATCGCAAGAAAACCGTTGATGGCAGTAATGGTAAAAATGGGCAGCGTAATGGCTTGAGTGGCGCGTGCTAATTTTGCACCAGTAGCCAACAGTAAGCAGTGTGCGGTGAAGGCGGTGAGCATTCGAATCGCGGAAGCGGCGATGGGGTCGATCCCCGTTTGCATTACAGGTTTGGCGATGATCCCACCCAATGCTTGGCATAGAGCCGCGATAAGGCCAAGTGCAATGCCAACCCATACTCGACCTTTAATTGCTTCCAATGCATTATGATTTTGCCCTCGGCGGCCAAAAAAGATGGCCGTTAGAACGCCTGAAAAGACAAAAGTCGCGCCCACTAGCTCTGCATGGCTCATGCTTTCGCTGAATAAAAAATAGCCGAGAATGGCCGAAAAAACGGCATGGCAGGAAAAGAGCAAACCCGCTTGTCTTGGCCCCATGCGATTTAAACACGCAAACAGCGCCGTATCGCCAATGAATATGCCAATCAACCCCGAATACATCATGGGTGTTACCATCTCGCTGTTTACCGTTGCCCAGCCGCCAGTTGCCAGCGCCATGCTCACTAAAATGAGAGAAGTACAGCCCATCCGCCAACGGCTATAAGCAAAGGTTCCTAAATGGCGAGCGGGAGTAACAGACAGTAAACTGGCTACTGCCCAAAGAAAGGCGGCAGCAAGCGCGAGCCATTCGTAGCCCATGTAAACATCCTTGAACGAGGGAAGGATCTCAATATGCCTTAAGCGCTAGGGGAAAACAAAGGGAATTTATGGGCTTGCCTCAATGTGATTAAAAGAGGCAAGCCAAGAGGATTTACACTTTGAAGCGGCGAATATCGTTACGCATGGCTTCTGCCGATAAATGCATTTCATGAGCGCTGTGGCTGCTCTGCTGAGTTTGACTAGCAAGGTCATCAGAAGCGTCTTTGATACCTTGTGTATTGCGGCTAATGTCTTCGCTGACGGCTCGCTGCTCTTCAGCGGCACTGGCAATTTGCAAGGCCATATCATTGATCTCGGTAATGGCTTGCGTGATCCGCACTAAACTGTCGTGAGCTTGTTCGGCATAGTCAACACTGTGGTCGGCCAGTTTGGTGCTGGCTTCCATATTCTCGACCGCATGTTGAGTATTGCGCTGCAAGGTTTCAATCATGGTGCGGATCTCTTCCGTTGAGCCATGTGTACGTTGGCTTAGCACACGAACTTCGTCGGCGACCACAGCAAAACCACGGCCTTGGTCACCTGCGCGGGCCGCTTCAATCGCTGCATTGAGTGCTAACAGATTGGTTTGTTCGGCAATACTTTGAATGGTGGATAGGATCTGGTTGATACTTTGAGCATTGCTCTCCAACTCTCGGATCACTTTGGCTGCACTATCGACCTGATTGGCTAAGTGAGTAATGGAATCTCGATTCTTTTTGATAACCGCCTGCCCGTCATCACAAGCTGAGGCTGATGCTTGCGACGCGCTAGCGGTCAGTTCAGCATGGCTAGCCACCTCAGCGGCGGTAGCCGACATCTCGTGAATCGCGGTGGCTATTTGGTTGACATCATTTTGTTGGTGCTCAACTCGCATGGAAGCTTGAGCAGAAAGGTCATTGGCATCTTGTGCTTGCTGGGAAAGTTGTTGGCTACGGCTGACGATCCCTTTCAGCATCTCCTGCATTTGACTTAAAAAGAGATTCACTTTCTCGGCCAATTCACCGATTTCATCCATGCGTCGAATGTCGATGCGTTGGGTGAGGTCGCCTTCTCCTTGCGCTAATTGCGCTAAAGCGTTCGACAATACCTGCAGTGGTTGCAGTAAGCGGGTTACAACCCAAGTGCTAATGCTGGCGATAATAATGTAGAGTACTAAAGAGGCAATGGCGGTAAAGGTGATCTGCTCAGAAACCGAGGCGTAGGCCATCTCTTTGTCTACCACAATGCCCAGTAACCAATCGGTATTTGGTATTTGTGAGACGTAAATTAATTTGTTGCCTTGCTTTGGCCAAGCGATGGTATCCACGCGATTTTCTCGGGCTAAGCTGGCCATGTGCTGGGAATCTAATTCGTTGTTTAAATTGGTTAAAGGTTTTTGGCTTAAAGCTTCATCTTGGTAGGCAACAATGTTGTTATTACCATCAACCAAAAACGCAAAACCTTGATTGTTCAGTTTAACATTCAGCACTTCTTTAATGAGATTGGTTACCGTTAAATCGGCGGCGAGTACGCCTTGTTTTTGACCTTTAAAAGCTTTGGCGAAGCTAACTACGATGCTGCCATCAAAATCTTGGTAGGGTTCGGTAATTATAAGCCCTGATTGTGCCATTGCATCTTTATACCAAGGGCGCGTTCTTGGATCATAATCACTTGGCCAATCTTCGGTTTTATCACCATAAGCAATGCTGCCATCACTAAAACCAGCATAAACAGAAAGAAAATCACCGCTCTTTTTAGTCACCAGCAACGCTTGGTCAGCATTGTTATTATTGGCAATAAAAGGTTCATTGGCCAACATCATATTGCTGCGGATCCCAAGCCAATCACTGATGTAATGGCGAGTAGCAAGACTGGTATTTTCCATTTCACTATTAATGGCATAGGTCGTTTCTTGCTGTAATTGACTGACGGAGATCCAAGCTTGGACGCCACTGACGATTGCGATGATGATGGCGATAGCGACTTGAATTTTAAATTTGATGGTATGTCTCATGGGTTATGTCCCTAGAACGGTTTGACAACCGCGTGTCGATAGCTCAGATCAGGAAAAGATGAATTAACGGCTCCTAAGCTTAGTTGCAGCGAAATGATGAAGCCGTTTCATGTTTCTTCAGATAAATGAATAAGTAAATCAGAGTAATCCTACGAGAATGTGGCTTTGATTAATATGATCGTGCTCGATTATTGTTCATCTCGTTGATTTGCTTTTACTTAGTTTTAGGCTGGAATGATTCATCTTTGCGACCTGCATTCAGTCTTGACGCTCAATGCAAGTCGCAGTCACCAAAGGTTAGGTTAGTAATAGCGCGGCAGTATAGACAATGCACAAGCCAACAACGCCAATAATCAGACCTGTTTTGGCCATGTCTTTACTCTCAATAAGCCCGGTAGAATAGGCCAGTGAGTTCGGCGGTGTTGAGACAGGTAAAATCATACCCAGTGAGGCAGAAAAGGCGACAACCACTAACAAACTTTGTATACCACCAATACTGGCCAAGCTTTCCATGGATGTGCCAATCGCGGCGGCGATCGGCATGAGTAAGTTAGCGGTCGCGGTATTGGACATGAAGTTTGCCATGATCCAACAAACGAGCGACAGGGTGATGACGACCGAGATAGGCGATAGAGAACTGTAATCAATCGCGTGAGCTAATGCTGAAGCGAGCCCTGTTTTATCTAGCCCAATTCCAATCGCTATCCCGCCAGCCACTAGCCACAAGACGTCCCAGTTGATCTGTTTCAGTTCCTCTTTGCCCATAATGCCGGTGAGTGTAAAAACCGCCAAAGGGATGATGGAAACCACATAGGTGTTCATGCCGTGTAGAGAGGTGGTCATCCACAGCACTATGGTGGCGGCAAAAGTAATGTAGACCACGATTGCACGCCAATTTTTTTGGAATGTTCCGTTGAGTTTCAGCACCATCTGTTTTTCTGAAGAGGGAAACAGTTTTTGTAGCAAAAACCAAGCTAACGTGAGCTGAATAATCACAAACGGCAAGCCCATCATCATCCAAGAAAAGAAATCAATGCTATTGCTTCCGGTGAGATATTGCAGCGCGATCGCATTGGGCGGCGTACCGATAGGCGTGGCAATACCACCGGTATTCGCTGCAATCGGAATGCAGAGCACTAAGGCTTTGATGCCTAAATCCCCTTTTGGAGCTGAAGCGACGATCGGCCCGAGCAGCGCCAGCATCATCACAGTAGTCGCGGTATTGGACATAAACATGGAAAATACCGCAGTGATCAACATTAGCCCCAGCATAATAAAGCGGGGCTGAGTACCAAAAGGTTTAAGTAAAACTCGGGCTAAGTTGTTGTCCAATTCATATTTAGAAGCAGCAATCGCCAGTGCAAAGCCGCCCATGAACAAGATAATAATCGGTGAAGAGAAAGCGCTGAAAATATCGGTGTACTTCATCAGCTCGCCGATATCATGCCCTGCGGGGGGCGAACGAAAGAGATGCAAGCCTTTATCTGAAATCATCACCAATTCGAGCGCAATGATCAAAATGGAGGTGGCAAATACAGGAACTGGCTCCAATACCCAAAGCAGAGCAGCCAATAAAAAAATAGCCAGTAATCGATGTTGAATTAAGGTTAAGTCATCAATCGGTATCGCATCAATGGGCATCAGTAAAACACCGATGGGCAGCAAAAAGCAGATCGCAAGCTTTATCAGCATTCCCGTATTCATGGTAGGCATATCACATGACCTTCATTAGGTTAACTTGAAGTAACTAGCGTAAATGATATGTGAATGAAGGTCTTAGACGCGGCTTGAAATTTTGAGTTTTAGCGAAGGAATATGCAGCAGCTTTGTTTTTTATCAATAAAGAAAAAAAGCGAAATATCTAGAGGCGTTAGCTCTGAACATGCAGAGCTAACGCATTCGGCAGGGAACATTAAGAGATGGCGATTAACGTTGCTGTGCGTATGGAGTACCCATAACCGTTATAGCATTGTGTTGCATAGACTCATCAAAGCGAATTTTATCTTTTGCAAACAGGTTGATCACCGTTGAGCCTAGCTTAAAGCGACCCATCTCTTGTCCTTTTTTCAGTACAACAGAGGTATTGCCTTGGGCTGGATAATCCCAGCGATAAACGGTATTGCCGCGCGGAGGCGTGACAGTCCCTGACCAAACTAGCTCAATACTGCCAACAATGGTCGCTCCGACAAGCACTTGTGCCATTGGGCCAAACTCAGTATCAAAAATACACACCACGCGCTCATTGCGAGCAAACAGGTTCGGTACATTTTCGGCGGTTAGTGGGTTAACCGAGAAAAGATCGCCCGGAACATAAATCATTTGACGTAACACGCCATCGCAAGGCATGTGTACGCGGTGGTAGTCGCGAGGTGATAAATAAAGCGTGGCAAATTCGCCATCTTCAAACTCTTGCGCCAGCTTTGCATCACCACCGAGCAATTCTACCGCTGTAAAATGGTGACCTTTCGCTTGGATAAGCTTGCCATCTTGAATCGGCCCGAATTGACTAACGCAAGCATCGGCCGGATGGGTGATTAAGCTATCACCGTCACTGATTGGCCGAGCATCGGCTTTCAATTCACGAACAAAGAATTCATTGAATGTTTTGAAATGGCTAGGATCTGAATGCAGAGCTTCATCCATGTTGACATTATATTGTTTAATAAACCAACGAATGACTGCAGTGGTTAGACCGCCAGCTTTCGCTGATGCGAGTTTACCCATCAGGCGTGTTAAGCCATGTTGTGGGATCCAGTATTGCAGTCCAACTTTAATTTTATCCATTGTCTCTGATTCCAATGTTAACTGTATGTTCTTCACTTTGGGCGCGAGATGTTACTGAAAAACTCTCACCATGTCAGCAGTTAGTCACCATTGCTTACGGATTATTCGATGGCGACAGATAAAAATTTATCGATCAAGTCTGCAGACATTTGCCGGGGTAAAACTCGATGCTATTTATAAATCCGCTTTTTTGTTACGCGAATATTGGCGGTTAGCTTTGTTTTCCGACATGCTTTCTAAAATTCGGTGGTAGTTCTCAAAGCGCGTGTTACTAATATCACCTTTTTCCACGGCTTCACGTAATAAGCAACCCGGATCGTCAGCGTGTTTGCAGTCTCTAAACTTACAGCCGCCTAAGAAGGGACGAAATTCGACAAAGGCTTCAGTGATCGCTTCAGCTTCCAAGTGCCATAAACCAAATTCACGCACTCCCGGCGAGTCGATCAAATCACCGCCTGTAGGGATATGATACAAGCGAGCCGCAGTGGTGGTATGTTGACCAAGTCCAGATGCTTGAGAAACTTCACCTTCTTCAATTTCATCTTCCAAATTTGGCATTAATGCGTTCACTAGGCTGGATTTACCGACGCCAGATTGACCAACAAATATGTTGATCCGTCCGCCAAGTTCCGCTTCTAACTCAGCAATCCCTTCACCGCTTTTTTTGCTGACAAAAAGCACTTTGTAGCCAATGCGTTCGTACACACGTAACGACTCTTGATATTGGTTACGCAATTCATCGCTGAGTAAATCAATCTTATTCAGTACCACTAGCGGCGCAATATTCACGGTTTCTGAAGCGATCAAATAACGGTCGATGATATTGAGTGACAGTTCCGGCAGTACGGATGACACAATGACCATCTGATCAATGTTTGCCGCGACTGGTTTCAAACCGTCGTAATAATCTGGACGAGTCAGAACCGATTTACGCGGTTCAACCGCTTCGACAACGCCAGAGATTCCTGCCATTGATTCGAGTCCAGGTCGCCAAATAACACGATCTCCTGAGACCAGCGTTTCAATGCCTCGGCGTAAATTACAGCGGTGGATGGTGTGAGTCTCTAAATCTTCAACATCGGCATGTTGGCCAAAACGAGTAATCACTAACCCAGTTTTTGCGGTGCCGAGCATGGCTTCATCCCACGAAACTGTGTCCTCTTTTTTGAGTCGTTTACTCTGATTATTACGAACGCGTCGTACTTGACCTTTCGTCAGCTTCTTTTTCTTTGCCACGATTATCTACTTCATGATTATGATACGTTTTGATCCAACGTTGAGATTTTACTCAAAATCATACCGTTTGGATCCAATGTCCAAAGGTATCTTGGGGATCTGAATTTGGGTATAGTACCTTTTTTATCTGCAAACCAATATAGGCAACGTATTTATGTCTTTTAGCGATCAAAACTTGATTTGGGTTGATCTTGAGATGACAGGCTTAGACCCTGAAACTCACAAAATTATCGAGATTGCCACCATTGTGACTGATAGTGAGTTGAACATTTTGGCTGAAGGCCCAGTGTTGGCTGTTCATCAATCAGAAGCTGAATTGGCTAAAATGGATGAATGGTGCACCACAACACATACCAAAAGCGGTTTGGTCGAGCGAGTACGTCATGACTCAGTGACACAACAAGAAGCGGTTGAACAGACCATTACGTTTTTGGAAAAGTGGGTGCCTAAAGGTAAATCTCCTATTTGTGGCAACAGTATTGGGCAAGATCGCCGCTTCCTTTATAAACATATGCCTGAGCTGGAAGCCTACTTCCATTACCGTTATGTGGATGTCAGTACGCTAAAAGAGCTGACTCGTCGTTGGAAGCCAGAAGTATTGGATGGCTTTTCTAAGCAAGGTAGCCACCTGGCTTTAGATGATATTCGTGAGTCTATTGCTGAGCTTCAGTACTACCGTAAGACCATATTCAGTATTTAATTTTCAGAACGGCATTTTTTGCTGATGGCGTGTTAACCAGTTTTTGTGATTAATACGCCATATTTGCGTTCTTTTTCGTCAAAAAAAAAAAAAAAAGATTTTTTGTCAGTAAGGGCTTGCATCATAAGAAAATGCTCTTATAATTCGCAGCCCTGAACAACGGAAACGTTGTGAATGCGACACTAGCTCAGTTGGTAGAGCGCAACCTTGCCAAGGTTGAGGTCACGAGTTCGAACCTCGTGTGTCGCTCCAAATTCTTTTCGAAGAAAAGAATAGCGCCGCACAACCTAGTTAAGGTTGAGGTCACGCCTCTTTGTTTAAAGAAAGTGAACCTCGTGTGTCGCTGAACTTTCTCTTGTTAGAAAGTGAACAGGTTTAAGTTTTCATCGTACTTAACGGTGACACAATACGGACGCGGGGTGGAGCAGCTTGGTAGCTCGTCGGGCTCATAACCCGAAGGTCGTTGGTTCAAATCCAGCCCCCGCAACCAAATT
>NZ_CAWNMR010000025.1:0-29473 GCF_963875615.1 Vibrio sp. V09_P4A23P171 | reverse complement strand
TTGCGCGCTCATAGCTCAGCTGGATAGAGTACCTGGCTACGAACCAGGCGGTCGGAGGTTCGAATCCTCCTGAGCGCGCCACTTATTTAAAGTTAGTGATACTGTCATTAACTCTGCGCGTCCTTAGCTCAGCTGGATAGAGTACCTGGCTACGAACCAGGCGGTCGGAGGTTCGAATCCTCCAGGACGCGCCACTTATTCAAAGGGTCATTGACCCTGATATTGTTAACGATTATCGCTGATTAATATCAAAACCTTGCGCGCTCATAGCTCAGCTGGATAGAGTACCTGGCTACGAACCAGGCGGTCGGAGGTTCGAATCCTCCTGAGCGCGCCATCTATTAAGAAGCCTCGCATTGTGCGGGGCTTTTTTTTATGTTGGTTTTTTGTTGCTATTTTGTTAAATTGAAAATGGCAACTATTTGTTTTATCTTGTTAATCTGCAATGTTTTAACTCCCTCTCAGTATCTGCATCATTTTTTGATTAACGTAGCCGTATTGGCTAGTTAAATGCCCTTCTTAATAGAGAAAATTCAGAGTTTTGTGATTTGTGTGAGTAATTGTTCGCCGATTTTGTGTGTTATCTACAAGAGTCCCTTAAACAAAATTGACAATTATTAACCAATCGAGATAATCCTAGTCCACTTGCCAAGATCGCATTTGTAAAAATGCGTAGCAATTGTTGTCAGGATGACACAGAAAGGAAGCAACATGACTACTATTGGAAGCCTATTAGTTGACGCCGCCACCCTTATGATTACGGGGATGGCTGTAGTCTTTATTTTTCTAACTATTCTCGTTTATCTCGTTCGGTTAATGTCAACCTTGGTACCTGAAGAAGTACCACAACCGATCGCAGCGCCGATTCAACATCGAAAAGTTCAACCAACCCCTTCAGCTGTGAGCCCGCAAATTGTGGCGGCAATTTCTGCAGCAGTGCATCAGCACCGCGCATTAGCTAAATAGCATAGAAAGGATGAAAAGGAGTTTATGAGCATGTCTAAACCACTAGCTATTACGGATGTGGTCCTTCGTGATGCCCATCAGTCACTATTTGCCACGCGCATGCGTATCGAAGACATGCTGCCTATTGCAGCAGAGCTCGATAAGATCGGTTATTGGTCACTGGAAACTTGGGGAGGAGCAACGTTTGATGCTTGTATCCGTTTTCTCGGTGAAGATCCATGGGAGCGTTTACGTTCGCTTAAGCAAGCGATGCCCAATACCCCAATGCAAATGTTGCTACGCGGCCAGAATTTACTAGGCTATCGCCACTATGCTGACGATGTTGTTGAAAAGTTTGTCGAACGAGCTCACGCGAATGGTATGGATGTTTTCCGTATTTTTGATGCGATGAATGATGTTCGCAATTTTGAAAAAGCGGTTAAAGCGACAATTGATGTTGGCGCACACGCGCAGGGTACACTGTCTTACACTACTAGCCCTGTTCATAATTCAGATACTTGGGTTGATCTTGCCAAGCGGTTGGAAGATCTCGGCTGCCACTCTTTGTGTATTAAAGATATGTCTGGGTTGCTCAAGCCGTATGAAGCTGAAGATCTGATCACCCGTATTAAATCCTCTTGTGCCGTACCTTTAGCGCTGCACAGCCATGCAACGACTGGTCTTTCAGCGGCAACAGCCGTTAAAGCGGTAGAAGCTGGTATCGATATTTTGGATACCGCTATCTCTTCAATGAGCCAAACTTACGGGCACACACCAACCGAAACAGTGGTCGCTATGCTTGAAGGAACCGAGCGTGATACGGGCCTGAGCCTGACACAGCTTGAACCGATTGCCACTTATTTTCGTGAAGTGCGTAAGAAATACGCTAAATGGGAAGGGCAGTTAAAAGGTGTCGATTCTCGTATTCTTATTGCGCAGGTTCCTGGTGGTATGTTGACTAATATGGAAGGTCAACTAAAAGAACAAGGAGCGGCCGATCGCCTTGATGAGGTTCTTGAAGAGATCCCTCGTGTGCGAAAAGATTTAGGTTTCATTCCCCTTGTGACTCCAACATCTCAAATCGTGGGAACACAAGCGGTGATCAACGTCCTTACTGGTGAGCGCTATAAGAGCATCACGAAAGAAACTGCAGGGGTATTAAAAGGTGAATACGGTGCAACGCCTGCGCCAGTGAATATTGAGTTGCAAGCCAAGGTGTTGGGTAATCTTACGCCGATCACTTGCCGTCCAGCCGATTTGTTGGATGCAGAAATGGCCGTGTTGACCACTGAATTGCTCGAAAAGGCAAAAGCAGAGGGAATTTCATTAGCGGCAGATACGGTGGATGATGTTCTGACTTACGCATTGTTCCCACAAGTCGGTTTGAAGTTCTTGAAAAATCGTCACAATCCGGATGCATTTGAGCCTGCGCCAACCTTGGAGTCAGCCAAACCTACACCTGCTACCGTTGTGACAAAAGGTGGTATTGAAACCTACAGTGTTAAAGTGGATGGGCAAATTTACACGGTTGAAGTGGGGCCTCAAGGCCAGCTTAGCTCGATTTCTGCCAGCCAGTCTCAAGCAGCACAGTCACCAAGCGTGCCAGCAAGTAACAATGCAGAAGCCGTTCCTTCACCACTCGCTGGCAACATTTTTAAAGTGAATGTTCAAGCTGGTTCTGAGGTGTTAGAAGGGGATGTGTTAGTGATTCTGGAAGCGATGAAGATGGAAACCGAGATCCGTGCGGCACGTGGCGGTATTGTTCAAGATCTTCATGTCAAAGAGGGTGATGCTGTGACTGTTGGTGCACCATTGCTGAGCTTAGCGTAAGGGAGAACCATGGACGGATTACTGACCTTATGGTCTGAAACAGGGATCGCTAATTTTCAGCTAGGCCAAATCTGCATGATTTTGGTCGGTTGTTTACTGCTGTTTTTGGCTATTCGCAAAGGCTTTGAGCCACTGCTGTTATTGCCGATCGGCTTTGGTGCGATTTTAGCGAATATTCCGAATGCGGGTTTTACCGAACCCGGCGGTCTGCTTTATTACGTTTATCATGTTGGTATTGAGACGGGCGTTTTTCCACTGCTGATTTTTATGGGCGTGGGCGCGATGACCGATTTCGGGGCGTTGATTGCAAACCCTAAAACGTTATGGCTAGGTGCGGCCGCTCAGTTTGGTATTTTCGCCACCCTGTTTGGTGCGATATTACTCAACTATGTACCGGGTATGGAATTTACCATGGCCGATGCTGCGTCCATCGCCATCATTGGTGGAGCCGATGGCCCAACCGCTATTTTCCTTGCCAGTAAATTATCGCCGGATTTATTAGGTGCAATCGCTGTGGCGGCTTATAGCTATATGGCATTAGTTCCTATCATTCAGCCACCGATTATGAAGGCACTTACAACACCTGAAGAGCGAAAAATCAAAATGGCTCAGCTACGCCACGTTGGGAAGACAGAAAAAATACTGTTTCCTTTGGCGGTGCTATTGATGACGATTCTATTTTTACCGTCAGCAACGCCATTAGTGGGTATGTTCTGTCTAGGTAATTTAATGCGTGAATCGGGTGTGGTTGAGCGTCTATCCAAGACAGCGCAAAATGAACTGATCAACATCGTTACTATCTTCTTAGGCTTAGGCGTTGGTTCTAAACTGCAGGCTGATAAGTTTTTGAACTTGGAAACATTAGGTATTTTGGCGCTCGGTGCTATTGCTTTCAGTATTGGTACGGCTGGTGGTGTGTTGATGGCGAAAGTGCTTAATAAATTCTCGAAAGAGGATATTAATCCTCTTATTGGCGCTGCAGGTGTGTCTGCGGTACCGATGGCGGCGCGAGTAGTGAACAAAGTGGGGCTTGAAGCTAATCCACAGAACTTCTTACTGATGCACGCCATGGGGCCAAATGTAGCAGGTGTACTGGGCTCTGCTGTTGCAGCAGGTGTTTTGCTTGCTCTTGTTGGCTAAGCCTAGACGAGCTGATGGTTATTTTGCGAGCTAAAGATTAACTAGAAGCAATAAAATGGTATATATTCAAAGGGATGCTGAGGCATCCCTTTCTTTTTATCAATAGGGAAGTTTGACATGGATAATAAACAGATCGCAATTACTGAGTTTGGTGGACCAGAGGTGCTCGTTATTCAAACCAGTGACGTTCCTCAACCTAAAGCTGGCGAAGTGTTAGTGAAAGTGGCTTTTGCTGGTGTAAACCCTATTGATGTAAAAACTCGGGCGGGTCTGGGGTGGGCTGCAGCGCAAAACAAAGATAAGCTGCCATGGGTGCCAGGTTACGATATTTCTGGACAAGTTGTTGAGGTGGGGGAAGATAATCGCCGCTTTCAAATTGGAGATAATGTGGCGGGCTTTGTTGGGTTTCCGTTGCGTGGTGGCGGTTACAGCCAATATTTGTGTGTGGCAGAAAGTGAACTCAGCCTTGTTCCTGATGCTGTGACCTTAGAAGCCGCAGCGGTGCTGCCACTGGCAGGGCAAACGGCGGCGCAAGCCCTAAATAAAGCGCAAGTGAAAGAGGGGGATCGCGTATTGATCCTCGCGGGCGCCGGTGGTGTCGGGCACTTAGCGGTACAAATTGCTTTAGCAGCAAAAGCCGAAGTGTATACCACGTGCAGCGAACAAAATTTGGATTATTTAGCGACTCTTGGTGCTCATGCGATTAATTACAATTTTGCTCCTGCTTCACAGCGTTTAGAAGAAGTGGATGTGCTGATTGATTTAGTCGGGGGTGATGCGGCTCTCGACGCTTTGAAATGCTTGAAAGATCATGCGCGTGTCGTTACTGTTCCGACTCTAAGTGCTGAGCTTATTTGTGAAAAAGCAAAATTACTTGGTTTTGAAGCCACAGGCATGTTAGTTGATCCTAATCCTGAACAGCTTGATACCATGCTTTATATGGTCAGCGTTGGCTTATTGAAAACGGAAATTCAAGCTGTTTATCCGATGGCGGAAGTGGCTGCTGCTCATCAACAGATTGAAACAGGCCATACTCGAGGCAAAGTTCTTCTTGATATGAAATGTTAGACATTTTTAGCACCTATTTGGAACCGCTCTCGTATTGGTTTGCTGGCTCTGCGCTGTGGGTGCTTTTTTTTAGTGGTTTTCTCAGTGCTACCTTATTACCGGGAAGCTCAGAAGCGAGTTTGTTCGCCACATTAAGCCTGAATCAATTTCCCGTATTTTGGGTTATCGCCGTTGCAAGCGCTGGCAATACCCTCGGCGGTCTGACCAACTATTGGCTCGGTATCTGGTTGCCTAATCGAACTGAAAGCGAAAAGCACGGTCATAAAGCGTTAGCTTGGCTCAATAAATATGGTTATTGGGCTCTCTTATTTAGTTGGCTACCTGTGGTGGGTGATGTGCTTTGTTTGGCCGCAGGTTGGCTACGCATGAAATTTTTACCTACTTTTGTCATTATTTTGATCGGCAAAGCACTGCGTTACATCATGCTTGCCGCTGTATTCTATGGTTTTTTCTAAGGAGCTGTTATGAGAAAAATTTGGCTAGGTGCCCTTTCTCTTATTGCCATTTATGGCTGTTCATCAACGGTCGCACCTATCGCTTTTTTTTCATCATTACCGAAAGGGGTTACGCTGATTGAGCAAGTGGATGCTCAACCAGAAAAAGTGATGATCCCTTATGCAAAATATCAGCTCGATAATGGTCTTACTGTCGTGCTCTCACCGGATCACTCAGATCCTTTAGTGCATGTCGATGTCACTTATCATGTGGGTTCGGCACGTGAAGAGGTTGGAAAATCAGGGTTTGCTCATTTCTTTGAACACATGATGTTTCAAGGAACGGAGCACGTTGGCGATCAAGAACATTTTCGTTTGATCACCGAAGCGGGAGGAACCATGAATGGGAGTACCAACCGTGACCGTACTAATTATTACCAAACCGTGCCTTCAAATCAGCTAGAAAAAGTGTTGTGGCTCGAATCTGATCGGATGGGATTTTTACTCAACGCGGTTTCTCAACGTAAATTTGAGATCCAACGTGACACAGTAAAAAACGAACGCGCACAAAACTACGACAACCGCCCCTATGGCTTGATGTGGGAAAAAATGGCGGAGGCGATGTATGCCGAAGGACACCCTTATTCATGGCAAACCATTGGTTATGTAGAAGATCTTGACCGAGTGGACGTCAACGATCTTAAAGCGTTTTTCTTACGTTGGTATGGGCCGAATAATGCGGTGCTGACCATTGGTGGCGATATTGATGTTCAGCAAACACTTGAATGGGTTAATCAATATTTTGGCACCATAC
The DNA here is from genome assembly GCF_963875615.1 of Vibrio sp. V09_P4A23P171. Taxonomy (NCBI): domain Bacteria; kingdom Pseudomonadati; phylum Pseudomonadota; class Gammaproteobacteria; order Vibrionales; family Vibrionaceae; genus Vibrio; species Vibrio sp. V09_P4A23P171. The sequence continues at coordinate 23,242 of NZ_CAWNMR010000025.1, read as the reverse complement.
CGGCAGGCCCAGCTGTTGATAACGCACCTAAACAGCCGGCCCTGTTGGCGCAAGATCGTTTCATTACCTTGGAAGATCGCATTCAGCAACCTATGGTTGTGGTGGGCTGGCCAACAGAATATCGCGGTGCTCAAAGTCAAGCCTCGTTAGATGCGCTTGCCAAAGTGTTAGGCAGCGGTACCAATAGTTATCTCTACCAAGCGTTGGTCAAAACTCAAAAAGCCGTCAATGCGGGTGCATTCCAAGATTGCGCCGAATTGGCTTGTACCTTCTATGTTTATGCTATGGCCCCTTCGGGCGAAAAGGCTCAGCTTGCTCCTTTGTATCGAGAGTTAATGCAAACACTCAGTCAGTTTGAACAGCAAGGGGTAGATCAGAGTCGACTTGATCAAATTACCGGTATGGCGGAAGCGAATGCGGTCTTTGCGCTGCAAAGCGTATCTGGAAAAGTGACGCAGCTTGCGTCCAACGAAACGTTTTATGGGCAGCCTGATCGCCTAGAGCAGCAATTAGCTCAGATTCATGCGGTCACCCCAGAGTCAATTCAACAGGCTTATCAGCGCTTCATTGCTCATCAACATAAGGTTACCTTAAGTGTTGTGCCTACACATAAAGCCGAGCTTGCCGTTCAAAAAGCTAATTTCGTACCCCCTAAAAGAGTGCTGCCCGAGCATCAAACGATAACCGAAGATCAATTGGCTTATCGCCAGGTTGAAGATCAATTTGATCGCTCAATCATGCCTTCTGTGGCAAAAGGTGTGAAAGCACAAATGCCGACACTGTATGAACTCTATTTTGATAACGGTATTGAGTTATTAGCCACACAAACCAGCGAAACGCCGACCGTGCTAATTAATATCAATTTACCAGCAGGAGAGCGACATGCCGCGCGTGGCAAAGAAGGGTTAGCTAATTTAACCGCGGCGCTACTTGAAGAAGGCTCAACTCGACGCTCAGTGGAAGCCATTCAAGCTCAACTCGACACGTTAGGTTCGACTATCAGTGTTACTGCCAATGAGTATTCGACCAGTATTATGGTCTCTAGTTTGAAGAAGAATGTTGCAGCAACATTGGATGTGGTTGAAGAAGTTTTATTTCATCCTGCTTTCAAAGAGAGTGATTTTACACGGCTGAAGCAGCAGATGCTGGAAGGGTTGGTTTATCAGCATCAAACACCGGGATGGCTTGCTTCACAAGCTACTCGTCAAATACTGTTTGGCAACTCTATTTTTGCGCGTTCAAGTGAAGGTACTGAGCAATCACTAAACGATTTAACATTAGAAGATGTAAAACGCTTTTATGCGAAACATTACACGCCACATGGTACGCAAATCGTTGTCGTTGGCGATATTTCCAAAAAAGAGGTCGCTAAACAGTTAACCTTTTTAGGGCAGTGGCGCGGTGAAGCTTCTCCTTTGTTACGTCCCCAAGTAGTGAACCCACTGACAGAGCGGAAGATATATCTGGTTGATAAGCCTGATGCGCCGCAGAGCATCGTCCGTTTTGTGCGAAAAGGGTTGCCTTTCGATGCCACTGGCGAGCTTTTTCTCAGCCAACTGGCTAACTTCAATTTAGCGGGTAACTTTAACAGCCGCATTAATCAGAATTTGCGTGAAGATAAAGGCTACACCTATGGCGCTGGGAGTTATTTCGCGAGCAATCGAGAAGTGGGCGCTATCGTTTTCAATGCTCAAGTGCGTGCTGATGCCACTGTAGCTTCAATCGTTGAAATAGAAAAAGAGATGGCAACATTCAGTCAAAGTGGCTTAACCGACCAAGAGCTAAAATTTATGCGCCTTGCTGTCGGCCAACAAGATGCACTGACGTATGAAACACCATCACAAAAAGCGCAGTTGCTTAGTAATATTTTGACCTATAGTTTGGATGATGATTACCTACAGCAACGAAATGAACTGGTAGAAAACGTAAAAAAATCAACGCTCAATAAACTCGCCGCTAAATGGTTTGCACCACAAGAGTATCAAATTATCGTGGTGGGTGATGCGAAAACGTTGAAGCCACAACTTGAAAAATTAGATATTCCCGTAGAAGAGCTTGAAATCATCCGCTAGAGTACACATTTATAGGGGGCAGATTGTTTGCCTCCATTCTACTCTCTTGCTGAGTTAGAGCCGCTTTCATTCGGATCATTCACCTATAAGCGAATCATTATTTTGACTAATTTTGCCGCACGACTTGAACAAGTCACTAAAAAATCAGAAGTGTTTAAGCAGTTTGGCCGAGGCGTTGAGCGTGAAACGTTACGCTATACCCCAGAAGGCTCGTTAGCTCTGACTCCTCATCCAGAAGCACTCGGCAGCGCATTAACCAACCGTTGGATCACCACTGATTTTGCGGAGTCATTGCTTGAATTTATTACACCAGTCTCTCATGACGTGCCGACTTTACTCTCACAACTGGCGGATATTCACCATTTTGCTCAAACCAAATTGGGTGACGAAAAGATGTGGCCGCTTTCTATGCCTTGTTATGTTGGCAGCGAAGATGATATCGAACTGGCGCAATATGGTTCATCGAATACGGGTAAAATGAAAACCCTTTATCGAGAAGGCTTAAAGCGTCGTTACGGCAGCTTAATGCAGATCATTTCTGGCGTGCATTTCAATTTTTCATTTCCAGAATCATTTTGGGATGCCTTGCATGGCGAGCAAACTGAATCCCAGCGTACTGAGACAAAATCGGAAGCCTATTTTGGTGTGATTCGTAATTACTACCGTTTTGGCTGGCTTATTCCCTATTTCTTTGGCGCATCACCTGCGTTATGTTCATCGTTTGTGCGCGGACGTGAAAGCCATCTGCCATTTGAAAATATTGGTAAAACGCTTTATTTGCCTCATGCTACCTCGTTGCGTCTCAGTGATTTAGGTTATACCAATAGCGCGCAAAGTGGCTTGCAAATTGGTTTTAATAGCTTGGATCAATATCTAGGAGGGTTGAATCAGGCGATCCGCACTCCATCAAAAGAGTTTGCAGAACTAGGCGTGTATGTCGATGGTGAACATCGTCAGCTCAACAGCAATGTTTTGCAGATAGAAAACGAACTCTATGCACCGATCCGTCCTAAACGTGTGGCCAAAAATGACGAAAAGCCGTCACAAGCGTTAGAGAGAGGCGGAGTCGAATACATCGAAGTGCGTTCGTTAGACGTAAACCCGTTTAGCCCGATTGGTATTACTGAAGATCAAGTGCGTTTTCTCGATCTGTTCCTCACTTGGACAGCTCTTTCAGATTCAGATCCGATGGACAATTGTGAGCTGGCATGTTGGCGAGATAACTGGAATAAAGTGATTTTAGAAGGTCGTAAACTAGGTTTAGAGTTACAAATTGGCTGTCGCGGTGAGAAACTGACGCTGCAAGCGTGGGCGCATAATGTATTCGATGACTTACGCAAAATAGCGCAAGTAATGGATAACGCTTGTGGTGGCAACGCATACCAAGCCGTATGCGAGAAACTAAGCTCGTGGATTGATAATCCAGAATTAACCTTTTCCGCCCAACTACTTGAACAGACTAAACAGTTTGGCGGGCTCGGTAAGGTGGGTTGTGCATTAGGAACCGAATACCGACAAGCCAACCTGGCACATCACTATCAAACTTATTCTGAGTCTGTGATGGAAGAGGAAGTGCTGCGTTCTCGAGCCGCTCAGCAACAGATAGAACAACACGATACTCAAAGTTTTGAAGAATTTCTTGAAAGCTATTTTTCGTACCTAAAATGATCTCTCGATCATAATCTAACATTGATAGGCAGAGCATCGCTCTTTGCCAAATAAGGAGAAAGCAATGCCATTACTCGACAGTTTTACTGTAGATCACACTCGTATGCATGCGCCTGCGGTACGTGTGGCAAAAAATATGCAGACGCCTAAAGGGGATACAATCACCGTATTTGATCTCCGTTTTACTGCTCCAAACAAAGATATTCTTTCAGAAAAAGGGATCCACACTTTAGAACATTTATATGCTGGCTTTATGCGCGCGCACTTAAATGGTCATGATGTAGAAATCATCGACATCTCACCTATGGGCTGCCGCACAGGTTTTTACATGAGTTTGATTGGCGCGCCAACAGAAGCGCAAGTGGCGCAAGCGTGGTTAGCGGCGATGCATGATGTGCTAAAAGTAGAGAGCCAAGATCAGATCCCTGAACTAAACGAATACCAATGTGGTACAGCCTCAATGCACTCGTTAACAGAAGCTAAAGAGATTGCTCAAGCGATTATCACGTCAGGTATTGCGGTGAATAAAAATGATGAGCTTGCTTTACCTGAGTCGATGCTCAAAGAGCTGAAAGTGGATTAAAGATCGCCAGATCTGGCCCTTTAAAAACAAAAAGCTTGGCAGTGACCAAGCTTTTTTTCTTTCTTTCTTTCTTTCTTTCTTTCTTTCTTTTATGCAGTGACTGGCGATTAATGTTTTTTGGTTTTGCGTGGAAAGACCTTAACCTGCTTAATGCGGTTTTCTTCTACATCCACAATCTCCATCGCATGGCCAGAGACTTTGACACTTAAATGGCTACTTGGAATATCTTCAAGGTGCTCCAAAAGTAAACCGTTTAAGGTTCTTGGGCCCGTCGTTGGCAGTTTCCACTTCAGCCCTTTGTTAATGTCACGGATATTTGCGCTGCCATCAATCAAGAAGCTGCCATCACTTTGTGGGGTAATTTCATCGGCTAAGCTTGGTGCCATTGAGGTGGTGAATTCCCCCACAATCTCTTCGAGAATATCTTCAACAGTGATCAAGCCATTGATATCACCGTATTCATCAACGATCAGGCCAATCCGCTCTTTGTTGCGTTGGAATTTAAGTAATTGTACGTTGAGCGGTGTGCCTTCCGGGATGAAGTAGACTTCATCAGCGGCACGTAAAATCATCTCTTTATTGAACTCTTTTTTTTCCAACATCAAACGAGAAGCATCACGAAGGCGTAATATGCCCACCGCTTCATCAATTTTGTCTCGGTAAAGCACCACGCGTCCGTGTGGCGAGTGAGTTAACTGACGCACGATAGATTTCCAATCATCGTTAATATTGATACCAGTAATTTCGTTACGTGGGATCATGATGTCGTTCACCGTGACATGTTCGAGATCGAGAATGGAAAGCAGCATATCTTGGTGGCGACGAGGAATAAGGCCACCCGCTTCGTTGACGACGGTTCTCAACTCTTCAGAGCTTAGATGATCCTCCGCCCCATGCTTGGCTTTAAGGCCTAGTAAGCGGATGAAACCATTGGTGATGAAGTTAATGAACATCACCAATGGTGACAATATCTTCATTAAGAAGGTCAGTAAGATGCTGCTGGCGTAAGAGACGCGTTCAGGGTAAAGCGCTGCTAATGTTTTTGGCGTCACTTCAGCAAAAACCAGAACGACCAACGTCAGCGCACCAGTGGCAATGGCCACTCCTAGATCCCCATAAAGGCGCATACCAATAATAGTGGCAATTGCAGAAGCTAAAATATTGACTAGGTTGTTGCCAATGAGGATCAAACCAATGAGGCGATCTGGACGATCAAGCAGTTTTTCGACACGCTTTGCACCTTTGTGGCCAGTATTGGCCAAGTGCTTTAAGCGGTAGCGGTTCAAAGACATCATGCCGGTTTCTGAACCTGAAAAATAAGCCGAAATTACGATGAGACCCGCGAGTAGTGCAAACAATATACCCGTTGAAATGTCGTCCAAAACGTGGTGTTTCCTTATAAATAGTGTGATTAAGTAATGATCTAATTAAATGAATGTGTCAATACGCTATCAAACGTGTTGAGTTAGCTCAAAATGATTTCTTTTACAAAACGGCTACCAAAGTAGGCCAGTGTGAGTAAGGTTGCACCAGCGACAGCAAACCAAGTCACTTTTCTACCGCGCCAACCTTTTCGGTAATGTCCCCACAACAATACAGAATAGACAACCCAAGCAATGAAAGACAAAATGCCTTTATGCGCTTTGCCTTGAGCAAACATATCACCGACAAAATCAAAACCAGTAATCAAGGTACCAGTAAGTAATACGTTACCTATCAAGATGATTTTAAACAGTTGTCTTTCTACCATCAGTAGTGGTGGCAAATTGGGGTTGATGGTTAGCATCTTCTTTTTCTTTAGCTTGTAGTCCAGCCAAGCCAATTGCAAAGCGTAGAGTGCGCCAATCGAAAGGGTTGAATACGAAAATAGTGCTAGAGAAATATGCAACAACAGTGGCGGATTGTTTTCTAAGTGAGTCATGAACATGCTGGGAAGAAATGAGGCGGCGCTGACGTTGATCGCGGCGAAGCTATACACCACCGGCAACAGAAACCACAATCGCGTTTTTAACATCGCAATGCTCATCACCAGTGAGATGATAAAGCTTATCAATGATGCCACATTGAGCATACTGAGGTTTTGCCCATTAGCGTTGAAGATTAAATCACTCAGTAACCACGCATGAAAAGCCAGCGCCAGTGCTGAACTGAACAATACTGTCTGCGCACGAATCCCAGTTTGATTAACTAAGCCTGGAATAATGGTCGCTATGGATAAAAAATACAAAATAGTGGCGACTATTGCGATTAAGTTTTCCATACTTCTTACAAAATGGTGGCTGAATTGGCGAATTATACCTTGCATCACGATAATGAGCTACGTTGGATACCGATTGATTTGACATATACCCACCTTAGTTGAGGTCATGGTGCAAATAATTAACAGGGTGAAGGCTTTTATTCGATAAATCGCAGAGATAACTCTTTTTGACCCCCCTGTTTTGGGGACCCAATGTTACGTTTACGGGTTTAAGTCGCTTATCGCGAAGCGTCAATGGGTATGACTATTAGATTGGCTAAGGTATACTGACCCCAATTAATCGCCGAACTAGCGAAGAGACAACGATGTTTGAAAATTTAACGGATCGACTATCCAAGACGCTGAAAAATATCAGCGGCAAAGGCCGTCTCACCGAAGACAATATTAAAGAAACCCTACGCGAAGTGCGCATGGCGCTGCTTGAAGCGGACGTTGCACTGCCTGTAGTGCGTGATTTTGTCGCGCGCGTTAAAGAGGGCGCAGTGGGTGTTGAGGTGTCTAAATCGCTGACACCGGGACAAGAGTTCATCAAGATTGTTCAAGCGCAGCTTGAAGCGGTAATGGGCGAATCCAACGAAGCGCTTAACCTTGCAGCCCAGCCGCCAGCAGTGATTTTAATGGCGGGTTTACAAGGGGCGGGTAAAACCACCAGTGTTGGTAAGCTTGCTAAGCTGCTTAAAGAACGCGATAAAAAGAAAGTACTGGTGGTTTCGGCTGACGTTTATCGCCCAGCGGCGATAAAACAGCTTGAAACGCTAGCTAACGATCTGGACGTTGAATTTTTCCCTTCTTCAGCCGACCAAAAACCGATTGATATCGCCAATGCGGCTATTGACCATGCGAAGAAGAAATTCTTCGATGTGCTGATTGTCGACACTGCAGGCCGTCTTGCTATTGATGAACTGATGATGGCAGAGATCCAAGATCTGCATGCGGCGATTAATCCGATTGAAACATTGTTCGTTGTGGATGCCATGACGGGGCAAGATGCCGCGAACACCGCAAAAGCCTTTGGTGATGCGCTGCCGTTAACAGGGGTTATCTTAACCAAAGTTGATGGTGATGCTCGAGGTGGTGCCGCACTTTCCGTTCGTCATATCACCGGTAAACCGATTAAATTCTTAGGGGTCGGTGAAAAAACTGACGCGCTCGAGCCTTTCCATCCTGATCGTATTGCATCACGCATATTGGGAATGGGCGATGTTCTCTCATTAATTGAAGATCTACAACGTAATGTTGATCACGAGCAAGCAGAACGCCTAGCTAAAAAATTCAAGGAAAAAAAAGGATTTGATTTAGAAGATTTCCGCGAACAGCTCGGGCAAATGCAGAATATGGGCGGCATGATGGGCATGCTCGATAAACTGCCTGGCATGGCAAACCTACCAGCGAACGTGAAAGACAAGGTCGATGATAAGATGTTCAAGCAGATGGAAGCGATCATCTGTTCGATGACCATGCACGAGCGCCAGCACCCAGACATGATAAAAGGTTCACGTAAAAAACGTATCGCGACGGGTTCTGGCACCCAAGTACAAGATGTTAACCGCTTACTGAAACAGTTCACCCAAATGCAGAAAATGATGAAAAAAATGCAGAAAGGTGGCATGAAAGGCATGATGCGTAATATGCAAGGCATGATGGGCGGAATGGGTGGCATGGGTGGCGGCGGTTTCTTTGGTCGTTAACCTAACTCATTGCGATGCTTAAAATTTACTAAAGCGTGATGTCCATCACTGCAAAAGCATAATGCTTCTGCTGGTGAAAAAATAGCTAAACCCCTTGCAAAGCCTCGGAATAAGAGTAAAATTCCGAGGCTTTATTTTGGCACGAGACCCCAGACTGTTTTTCGTAAATGGTTTTTGGGGTTAATTTTATTATTGAGAAAGCAAAGAGGACGACATGGTAACCATTCGTTTGGCACGTCACGGCGCTAAAAAGCGTCCATTTTATCAAATCGTAGTTGCGGATAGCCGTAACGCAGTAACTGGCCGTTTCATCGAGAAAGTAGGTTTCTTTAATCCTACGGCTACTGGCCAAGAAGAAGGCCTACGTGTTGATCTAGATCGCGTTAACCATTGGGTTGGTCAAGGCGCATCTCTATCTGATCGCGTAGCTAAGCTAGTAAAAGACGCTCAAAAAGCGGCTTAATTCTTACTTTTATAGAAGAACATTAGCTTATGTCGATGAAAGGTAAAGAAACAATGAGCAAAGAAAACGAAAAGATTGTTATGGGCAAGTTTGGTGCTACCTATGGCATTCGTGGCTGGCTCAAAGTTTTTTCCTACACAGACGAAGCTGAAAGTATTTTTGATTACAGCCCTTGGTTTATTAACCAAAAAGGCCAGTGGATCGAGTACAAAGTAGAGAGTTGGAAGCGCCATGGTAAGAGTATGGTGGTAAAACTTGAAGGTTTAGATGTTCGAGAAGACGCACATCTACTCACCAACTTTGAAATTGCTATTGATCCCGCATCATTACCAGAATTGTCAGCAGATGAATTCTACTGGCGTGAATTGTTCGGTATGCAAGTTATTACCACCAAGGGGTATAACCTTGGTGAGGTCACTGACCTATTAGAAACTGGCTCCAACGATGTTCTGGTTGTGAAAGCGAATTTGAAAGATGCTTTTGGCCAAAAGGAACGGTTGGTACCGTACCTTGAAGAGCAAGTGATCAAGAATGTTGATCGCGAAGCTCGACGGATCGAAGTTGACTGGGATCCGGCATTCTAACTCTAAAATTTCAGAGCGAGAGAACACATGTGGGTTGGCGTTATAAGCCTATTTCCTGAAATGTTCCGTTCTGTTACTGATTTTGGAGTAACAGGTCAAGCGGTTAAAAAAGGTTTGCTGTCTATTGAAGCTTGGAATCCTCGAGATTTCACTCATGACAAACATCGCACCGTCGATGACAGACCTTACGGTGGTGGTCCTGGAATGCTCATGATGGTTCAGCCTTTGCGCGATGCCATTCATGCAGCAAAACAAGCCGCACCGGGAAAGACGAAAGTCATTTACCTTTCTCCTCAAGGTCGAAAACTCGACCAAAAAGGAGTCGAAGAGCTGGCGACGAATGAGAACCTAGTTCTTATTTGCGGACGCTATGAAGGGGTAGATGAGCGTATCATCCAATCAGAAGTTGACGAAGAATGGTCGATTGGTGATTTTGTGATGACAGGCGGCGAACTGCCAGCCATGACGTTGATTGATTCTGTCTCTCGGTTTGTTCCGGGAGTATTAGGAGATTTCGCATCAGCAGAAGAGGATTCTTTTGCAAATGGCTTGCTAGATTGCCCGCACTATACGCGTCCTGAAGTGTTAGATGGAAAAGAAGTACCTGCGGTACTGAAATCCGGTAATCACGAGGATATTCGTCGCTGGCGGCTGAAACAGTCGTTGGGCCGAACTTGGCATAGAAGGCCAGAGCTCCTGGAAAACCTAGCTCTGACTGACGAACAGGAACTATTACTGGTTGAGTTCATCAAAGAAACTCAAATACATCAGTAACCTATTTAATTTAGTATCAGTTTATTCTAGGAATTTTTAAAATGAGTAACATCATCAAGGCTCTTGAAGAAGAGCAAATGAAACAAGGCCTACCTAAATTCGCACCAGGTGACACTGTTGTTGTTCAAGTTAAGGTAAAAGAAGGTGATCGTGAGCGTCTACAGGCTTTTGAAGGCGTTGTAATCGCAATCCGTAACCGTGGCCTACACTCTGCATTCACTGTTCGTAAGATCTCTAACGGTGAAGGTGTTGAGCGTACGTTCCAAACTCACTCTCCAGTGGTTGATAGCATTGAAGTTAAACGCCGCGGTGCAGTACGTCGTGCCAAACTGTACTACCTACGTGAGCGTTCTGGTAAGTCAGCTCGTATCAAAGAGAAACTTGCTAAGAAGTAATGCTATAAACTAGCGTTCTCATAGTAATAAACAGGGGTCGAGTAATCGACCCCTGTTTTTATATGTGTCTTATATGTGCGCTAATATTGATCTTCTGACCAACCATCACTGTCTGACATATCCGGTGCACCGGGAATACTTTTTTCCTCATCGGCCCACTCGCCAAAATCGATCATCTGACACTGTTTGGAACAAAAAGGACGATAAGGGCTCTGTTCTCCCCATTCGACATCGGCTTTGCACTGCGGGCATTTTACAATGGTAATTTTCTTTGACATAACGGACTTCAAGTAACGATGGATAGGCGTAAGTGTATTACCTAACGCAATGGAAAGTAAGAGTCAGTCGGGAATTGAAGCGGAATTGATTAACAGCAGACGGCGAGATCAAACTCGATATCGCGCCCTGTTGCTTGGCCTGATTGGAATTCGATAAACTTAATCGCGAAGCGATTTTTATGGCCAGAGATCATGGGGTATACCCCATACTCAAGTGGGATCGACAAGCGCAAGATATTAGCGTCTTCTGCATCGCTTTGATAAAAACCTAATCGTGCTAGGCGAGCTTTAAAATGGCCCGTTTCGCGGGTTAATTTCAGCCAAAGTTGCAACGCATCTGATAACGGTCGAAGCGTTTCCATCCATTGGTGCGCATCTTGGGTCTTCTTTTCTATCGGAATGTGTAGCCAGTAGTGCAGGGCTGGTAGGTCGAAACAGCATGACCCGCCCGGCAAATTAAAGCGTTGGCGAATCGTGCTTAAGAAACGATCTTCTTTGAGTGATTGACCAAAGCGTTCAGCGCTCATTAAATTACGATGGACCTCGTCGATCTCTTCAAGGAGCGATAGCAACATTTCTTGATCAACACCATCCACATTGAGCCAGCTACGGTAGTTCAAACGCTGTTTTTCAATATCTTTAGCCAACTCGCTTTTGAGTTGGATCTGTTCGAAGATTTCGAGTAAATCAAACAATGAACGAAAGAAGAGTTGGTGTTGAATACCGTCACGAAACTGAGCGGAATGCATCAACTGGTTAAGCAGCGCTTCGACTCTTAAATAGATACGAGTTTTTTCGTTCAGTGGGTGTTCAAACTTATGCGTGGTCATCTAGCTAGCCTTAGGTCCGGTCTGGGTTATTCTTACAGACTTAGGCTGCATATGGCTAGATACTTTTTGTGTAATTCTGTGATTTGAGGCAAAAGTTTTTGGTTTTCTGCGCTATTTTTAATCACATCGTCAGCGTATTGCAATCTTTGCTCACGGCTCGCTTGAGCGGCTAAGATCGAACGGACTTGTTGCTCTGATACCTTGTCTCTTGCCATAGTGCGAGCGATTTGGGTTTTTAGATCAACATCAACCACTAAGATGCGATCGACTAAGGTTTGTAGGTTATTTTCTATCAATAATGGCACAACCAATAAAGCATAAGGCGAGGTGGTTTTTGCTAAATCAGCAATCATTTTTGCACGGATCATTGGGTGAAGAAGCTGATTAAGCCAAGCCTTTTCTTGCTCATCAGCAAAGATCTTTTCTCTTAACGCGGTGCGATCCAATTGTCCATCGGGCTTTAATATGGTGAGGCCAAAGTGCGCGCAAATCGCCGTTAATCCTTCACTACCTGGTTCGACGACTTCTCGAGCGATGATGTCAGCATCCACGACATCAATCGAGAAATGCTGCTGAAATAAATGAGCAACGGTGCTTTTTCCGCTGGCAATCCCGCCGGTTAAACCCACCACTAACCCCATGACGATAACCCCATAATTGAACCTAAATACCAACTCATAATATCGTTACCCCACAACAAGGTTATCCAGCCAGCAATGGCGAGATAGGGGCCAAAAGGAAAGGCTTTGTCGATCCCTTTTTTTTGCAAGCGCAATTGAATTAGGCCAAAGACAATGCCAACCACAGATGACATGAGGATGATGATGGGCAGATATTGCCAGCCCAACCAAGCGCCGAGAGCAGCCAGCAGTTTGAAATCGCCATAACCCATTCCTTCTTTGCCTGTGACGAGTTTAAACAGCCAATAGACCGACCATAAGCTCAGATAGCCAGCAATGGCGCCGATCACCGCATCTTGCAAACTGACTGGGCTAATGTGCATCAATGATAAGCTGAGGCCCGCCCACAGTAGTGGCAGTGTCAGCTTGTCGGGTAATAGCATGGTATCGAAATCGATAAACGTCGCCGCGATGAGCACAAAAGTGAAAAACAATAGCGCTAGTGAAAAATAACTAAAACCGAAGTGGCTAGCCACGACAAAGCTCATACTGGCAGTGAGCAGTTCAATCAAAGGATAGCGTGCACTGATCGGGCCTTGGCAACGGGAACATTTCCCTTTTAAAAAGAGCCAACTGAGTAGCGGAATATTGTCAATAATACGGATTGGCGTATCACAGTGTGGGCAGCTAGAACGAGGGACACTGAGCGTGAGTTGCCCTTCCGGTGGCGCAATGTGATATTCGGGAAAGCAGTCAGCGCACTCTTGTCGCCATTCTCGCTCCATGATTTTGGGTAGACGATAAATGACCACATTGAGAAAACTCCCCACGATTAAGCCAAACAACGCTGCAAAAAGTGGAAAGAGCCAGGGGTAATAAATAAAAACTTCCATGCACAGACTCGATAATTAAAAGATTAGCAGTGCTAATACTATCCTAATACACTCATTAAGTTAAAGATGGGCAAGTACATTGCCACCACCAAACCGCCGACCACCGTACCCAAAAAGACAATGATCAATGGTTCGAGAATTTTGCCTAAGTTATCGACGGTATTATCAACTTCAAATTCGTAAATGGTGGCGACTTTATTGAGCATATCATCCAATCGGCCTGATTCTTCACCAATCATCACCATTTGCAGCACCATTTCAGGAAAGGCTTCGGTATTACGCATCGCAATATACATTGGCATACCGGCTGCCGTATCACGATAGACCTCATTAATCGCTGTCTCAAAATGGACATTGCCAGCGGTTTTGGCGGTGGTTTTTAAGCTGGCTAAAATCGGAATGCCTGCACTAAAACTGGTGGCGAGTGTGCGACTGAATTTAGCAATAGAGGCTTTGCCTATCACCTCGCCAAGAATGGGAAACTTTAATCCTAATCGGCTGGTTTTTAAGCGTATTAAAAAAGATTTTTGGCGTACTGCTTTCACGGCAATTGTGGTGAGGATTATGATGATGAGTACCCACAAACTGTAACTTTGCACCCAATGAGAGAGTTTCAATACTTGCTGTGTAAACCAAGGTAATTCGGCTCCGAATCCTTTGAACATGCTTTCAAACTCAGGGATCACCATAGTAAGCATTAAGTAAGAAACACCTAACGCGACCAACACCACCATGGTTGGGTAGATGAGTGCTTTAATGACTTTAGCGCGCAGTTGTTCACTTTTTTCTCGATAAGTCGCTAGCCGCTCAAACACTTCAGCCAAGTTACCTGACTGTTCACCTGTGTGAATGAGATCAACATACAAGGTATCGAAATGGGTGCTGGCGGTACGCATCGCTTTGGAAATTGGCGTTCCGGCTTCAACCCCTTTGGTGACTTGCGACAAAATGGATTTCATTTCGGCTTTGCGATGGTTATCTCCGACCAGTTTTAAGGCTTGCACGATGGGCACGCCCGTGGTCAGCATGGTCGCCAATTGGCGTGTCAGAATGGTGATGTCTCTGGCCTTCACGCGATGAGTCAAGCGGGTGATAAAAGAGACGCCCCCTTTTTTGATTTTTTTGATCTGAATGTGCTGCTCTTTAAGTTTGTCACGCACTTCCAGTTCGGTTAAAGCGAGAGTTTGGCCAGATACTTTTTTGCCCGAACTATTGATGCCTTTCCAACGATAATTTTTGAGTTCTGATTTGATTTTTGTGTTCATACAATAGAGTCACTCAATGGCTAGCTAAGAGGGATCAAAGCGTTAGAAATAGAGCACGCGTTGCAGCTCTTTGAAGCTGGTGACGCCGTTTTTGAGCTTTTCAATGCCTGATTCTTGTAGTGTCTGCATTCCGTTGGCTTTCGCGATCTGCTCTATTTGATGAATGCTTGCTTTTTGCATAATCGCTTCGGCCAGCTGTGGGTTAAACGCCATCACTTCATAAATGCCGACTCGACCTGAATAGCCCCCTGTGCATTCGTTGCAACCATGCGGGTTCGCTTCATAAATGGTTTCTGTCGCTAGCAGCTGAAAATGTTGCTGCAACTGTATTGAGGGCACGACGGCAATTTTGCAGTGCCGACAAAGGCGACGAGCCAAACGCTGGGCAATAATTAAACTGAGTGAAGAGGCTAAGTTAAACGCTTCAATTCCCATATTACTCAAGCGAATTACTGTTTCGGCGGCGGAGTTAGTATGCAAGGTAGAAAGGACTAAATGCCCGGTTTGTGCTGCTTTTACGGCGATTTCGGCAGTTTCTAAATCGCGGATTTCGCCAACCATCACAATGTCGGGATCTTGCCGTAAGAAAGAACGTAATGCTTGCGCAAAGCCAAAGCCAATTTTTGGCTGCACTTGAACTTGGTTGATGCCGGATAAGTTAATTTCAACCGGATCTTCAGCGGTGGAGATGTTCACTTCATCAGTATTTAAAATGCGTAGCCCCGTATAGAGCGAGACGGTTTTTCCGCTGCCCGTCGGGCCCGTCATTAAAATCATCCCTTGTGGTTTTTTCAGCGCAGCTAAGTAGAGTTGTTTTTGCTGGTCGTTATAACCCAATTTGTCGATATCTAAGTTAGCAGCACTGCTATCAAGTAGGCGCAGTACGATTTTTTCACCCCATAAAGTGGGGAGGCTGGAAACGCGCATATCGATGGCGGTGTCTTGATTCAACCGCAGTTTAATTCGTCCATCTTGTGGTAAGCGCCGCTCGGCAATATCGAGTTTGGATAAAATTTTAAGCCGCGCGGCAAGCCGGCGACTTAAGTTGCTTGAGGGACGCTGCGTTTCCACCAAAATACCATCACAGCGCAATCGTACTCGGTAAAGCGCTTCGTACGGTTCGAAATGGATGTCTGATGCGCCTTTTCGCACCGCATCAAGCAGGATTTGGTTAATAAAGCGACTGACTGGGGCGTCATCTTGGCTGAGGTCTTCAATCGATTGAATCTCATCATCAGACAGCTTAACTAAGTTCGCCAGTTCATCTTGGCTGATCTCTTTCCCTGAAGAAGAGGATCCTTGAATTGTTCGGCCATACAAGCGCCGGATGGCTGCTTGCAGCGCTTTGTAGTCGGCTAAAACCAGTTCGACTTGTAAGCCTGTCGCAAAGCGAAAATCATCTTCCACTTGTAAATGGGTCGGGTCGGAAACTGCGATGGTCAGGGTTTGGCCATTATTGGCAATCGGCAGTGCTTGGTAACGGGTGATGAGATCACGCAAACCAAGCTGTTGGCAGAGCAGTGGGTAGTCGTAGCGGGTTAAGTCAGTGTCCGGTAGGCCAAAAAGGGTACTTAACTGCTCAGTCAGATCATGAGGATGGAAAAAATCCAAAGCGAGCAAAGCTTCTGGCACACTCGCACCAGACGCTTTGATATGTTCAATAACTGCGTGTTCTTGCGTCGGGCTCAATATCTGAGCCTGACGCAGAATTGCAGGGAGGTTGGTTAGCATTTTATCAAGGAATCGTTCTTAAGCATCCTTTAAGATCTTTTTCCAATAATGCTTCGGGAATATCATGCGTGCACTTCCAGCCTGAATTTGTACGTGTGTATGTTATTTTTTTATCTTTTATAGATGCATCAGCATTATTGACAGTAAAAACTAAGGTTCCATTTGTAGGTGTGGTGGCATTCTTAGTTAATGCTAGGGTCCCCATTGCGCTCATATCTGAAGCTGCACCAACTTCGCTCGCTTCTGTTGTTTCAGGGAAACTGCCTTTTTCTTGTATATATAAATCAATATTTGTAAGTAATGTTCTAGGAATACTGACGGCTGTATTAGACTCTGTTTTGATCAAATAGCTCTTATATGCAGGGATTGCAATCGCGCTAAGTACACCAATAATTCCTACCACAATCATCAATTCAATTAAGGTAAAACCACTTTGTTTCGTTTTCTTATTTGTGTTCATTATTTGTTTTGCTCCGTTTGAACGCATAAGGATGGGCAGAGCATAAGAAGCTTGTGGGTTGGTGGGAATGAGATAAAGAGCAGTGCGCGAGCGATTTGGATTTTTTACCTGTTTAGTTGCATATATCAATCACTGAAATACGACTGACTTAAAAATGCCGTCTTGATTTTGATACGCAAGCAATAAAAAAGGAAGCTCGCCCGGCTTCCTTAACTATTTGAAATTTTTGATCTTTATTCCAATAATTGATGTAATTAATTACTGAAAGCGCATTGAGAGATCGAGTGCTTTAATGTGCTTAGTCAGCGCGCCGACTGAGATGTAATCGACACCGGTTCGCGCGTAATCGCCAATGGTTTCTAATGTGACGTTACCCGAATTTTCTAAAGCCGCGCGGCCTGCGTTAATTGCTACCGCTTCGCGCATCATCTCAATGCTAAAATTATCCAGCATAATGATGTCAGCACCCGCTTGAATCGCCTCTTCTAACTCTTGCAAGCTTTCGGTTTCGACTTCGACAGGTTTACCGGGGTTGAGCTGTTTAGCGGTGCTGATGGCTTGGGTAATACCGCCACAAGCAATGATATGGTTTTCTTTAATTAAATAAGCATCAAACACGCCAATACGATGGTTAAAGCCGCCGCCACACGCGACAGCATATTTCAGTGCGCTGCGCAGGCCAGGGATAGTTTTGCGTGTATCAAGTAGTCGGCATTCGGTGCCTTCTAGCTGTTTGGCATACTGAGCAGTAATGCTGGCGCAACCTGACAAGGTTTGAATGAAGTTCATCGCATTGCGTTCACCAGTCAGCAGCGCGCGAGCTGGACCTTCAAGAGTGCACAAAACTTGGTTTGGCTTAACTTGATCACCATCTTGGACATGCCAGTCAATTTTCACTTCACCACCAAGTTGTTTGAAGACTTCCTCTGCCCATGCTTGGCCACAAAATACGCCATGTTCACGGGTGATGAGAGTCGCGCTATTACGCGCATCCGCTGGAATAAGGTTTGCGGTGATATCAGCAGTCGCATCCAAGCTGCCACCGAGATCTTCTCTGAGTGCATCGCTAACGGCACGAGTAATTTCCAATGGGAGTTGCTGTTTCAGATAATCAAGGCGTTGTTGGCTGTTGTGTGTATTTTTCATCGCAAATCTAATATGGTGTTGAACAGAGTGAGAATGATACGCTGAGTTTTACTCAAATTCAGCCACTAATCTCGCATTTCCTCTGGCTAAGGTTCATTTTTGTGTGAGTGTAAGGGGTCAACTGATGATCGATAAAAAGGGTTGGTATCAAAGCGCACGTCGAGTGCCATCGCCGTTTTATGATCAGCGAAGCGATGCGCAAGATATTTCATTGCTGGTGGTACATAATATCAGCTTGCCTCCGGGCCAGTTCGGCGGCCCATATATTGAGCAGTTTTTCACTGGCACGCTTGACCCGAATCAACACCCTTTTTTTCAAACCATCCACCAGATGCGCGTCTCGGCTCACTGCCTCATTCGGCGAGAGGGAGAAGTAGTGCAATTTGTGCCATTTAATGCCAGAGCTTGGCATGCGGGCCAGTCAAGCTTCGCTGGTCGTGCAAAATGCAATGATTATTCGATTGGGATTGAATTGGAAGGGAGCGATGAGACGGCTTATACACCTGCGCAATATCAAGCCTTAGCGACTTTGACGTGTGCATTGCAGCGGCGTTATCCGCTCATCACCAATCAACGCATTACCGGGCATCAATACATTGCACCACTACGCAAAACTGATCCCGGTTTGGTGTTTGATTGGCGTTGCTATCGAGCCTTGTTGGCAGCAAATGACTAACAACAAATAGCGAACAACGAATTAAATCGAATCGTGATATTCCACTAAAATTTGCTCAACCCAGCATTGAATGCGTTCGTCGCTTTGCTCGTATTGCGAATCTTCATCGAGTGCGAGACCAACAAAGTGGCGGCCATCTTTCGTTAGGGCTTTTGACGCTTCAAAATGGTAGCCTTGGTTGGGCCAGTAGCCAATCAATTGAGCGCCAATTTGTTTTAGCTCATCATGCAGCATCCCCATCGCATCGAGGTACCATTCGCCATAACCTTCTTGATCGCCTAAGCCGAATAATGCGACGTACTTGCCGTTTAGCGACACGCCACCGATTTGATCCCATATTGCGCTCCAATCTTCTTGGATTTCGCCAAAGTCCCAAGTTGAGATGCCCAGTATTAAAAGATCATAGTTGCTCATCAAAGAGAGTGGCGTTTCTTTCACATTGTGAATCTCCACCAAATCGTCACCGATGAGCGCACGGATCTTCTCTGCTGCCATTTCGGTATAACAAGTTGTTGAGCCGTAAAAAAGACCGATCTTCATAATTTTGTGTTCGTTTTAAATCAAGAATAGTGAATTCTAACCATAAAATGACGCGCTTTGCAGCGATTATCCTGCCGATGATGTTTTTTTATGGTATTAAACCAGTGGCTCACATAACCTGAGCAACTCGATTTTCACCACAGAGGTTTGATGTGTCTGAATATATTTCTCCTGATCAAGGGGTAGTGGAACAGTTTTTAGATGCGATGTGGATGGAGCGTGGTTTAGCTGAAAACACGCTCTCATCGTATCGCAATGATCTGACGAAATTGTTGCAATGGATGCAGCACAATAATTATCGCCTCGATTTTATTAGTGTCACTGGTTTGCAGCAGTACCAAGCGTGGCTCGCTGATCAAGACTATAAGCAAACCTCGCGGGCGCGCATGTTGTCGGCGATTCGTCGTTTATTTCAATATCTGCACCGTGAGAAACTCCGCGGCGATGATCCGAGCGCGCTCTTAATTAGCCCTAAATTGCCACAGCGTCTGCCTAAAGATTTATCCGAGCAGCAAGTGGAAGATTTATTGAATGCTCCCGATACCAATAATCCTCTAGAATTACGTGACAGAGCGATGTTGGAACTCTTGTATGCAACAGGGCTACGGGTGACCGAATTGGTTTCACTGACCATGGAAAATATCAGTTTACGTCAAGGTGTAGTAAGAGTGATTGGTAAAGGTGGCAAAGAGCGTCTTGTACCGATGGGCGAAAATGCCGTTGATTGGATTGAAACTTTTCTTGAACAAGGGCGGTCTACTCTGCTGGGCGAACAAACGTCGGATGTGGTTTTCCCTAGCCGACGAGCAAGGCAGATGACTCGTCAAACCTTTTGGCACCGAATTAAACACTACGCAGTGATCGCACAAATCGATGTGGAAAAACTCTCTCCACACGTATTAAGGCATGCTTTTGCCACGCATCTACTCAATTACGGTGCCGATTTGCGTGTAGTGCAAATGCTGCTCGGTCATAGTGACTTATCGACCACGCAAATTTATACTCATGTTGCGACTGAGCGACTTAAACAATTACATAGCGAGCACCATCCAAGGGCTTGAAAAGGTGAATTTAATGAGCGTATTACGCCAACTGACTCTTCTTACATTGCCACTTTTTGCTGTGGCGTGTAACGCTGAAACCACAGAGCAAGTGACGTCAACGGCTGTACAAGCGGCTGCGCTTGATAAAACGGTTTTTGAACAACGTTTTTCTAAACTCGGATTGGAAGTACTGAGTGTTCAAGCCTCTGATATTCCGGGAGTGATTGAAGTACAAACTTCCGGTGGCGTGCTGTTTTCTGCGCCTGACGCGAGCCATTTTATCGCCGGAACCTTGTATGAATTAGATAAGAATGGTGGTTATGTCGATGTGTTAGCCAAACGCCAAGCGCCCGTTAATGCGGCGAAGATCGCGCAGTTTGAATCGAGTATGATCGAATACAAAGCCGCCAATGAAAAATACGTGGTGACTGTTTTTACTGATATTACCTGTGGTTATTGCACTCGTTTGCATAGTCAAATGAAAGGGTATAACGACCTAGGGATCACCGTGCGCTACATGGCTTACCCGCGTCAAGGCGTTACGGGGCAGGTAGCTGATCAGATGGCCGCTATCTGGAATGCAGATGATAAAATGGCAGCGATGAATGAGGCAAAAACCAATCATCAGTTGCCAGAAGCAGGGCAGAACATCCAACAGGCTAAGCAGTTGATTGCCAAACACTATCAGCTCGGGCGTGAGTTAGGCATCAACGGCACGCCTGCGATTTTCCTACCGAATGGCGAAATGGTTGGCGGTTATTTACCACCAGAGCAATTGTTGCAACGCCTTCAGCAGATTCAATAACTTTAGGAGTCGGGCTTGAGTGTTCTTGAGCCCGCTGATTTATGATTGAAATAAAACAAAGACCAGCCCTCGATCTTTCGCAACTCCCTGACACGATTCCTACACTGCTTAAACGTATCTATATCAACCGTGGTATCACGAACCTTGAACAACTCGACAAGGCCGCTAAAGCACTGCATTCCTACCAACAATTAGGTGGTATAGAGCAAGCGGTACAACTACTTTTTCACGCCATCGAGCAGCAGCAGCGCATCATAGTCGTCGGGGATTTTGATGCTGATGGCGCAACCAGTTGCGCCTTATCTGTTTTGGCGTTGCGAATGTTGGGATCGCACAATGTGGACTATCTCGTGCCTAACCGTTTTGAAGATGGTTATGGCTTAAGCCCTGAAGTGGTCGATCAAGCGATTGAGCTTGGCGCGCAGATGATCATGACGGTCGATAACGGCGTCTCCTCTATCGACGGGGTGCGTTATGCCAAGCAGCAAGGATTGACTGTCTTGGTGACCGATCACCATTTACCGGGACACGAGTTGCCAGAGGTTGATGCGATGGTGAATCCCAATTTGGTTAACTGCCCGTTTCCCTCGAAGGCATTAGCCGGCGTAGGGGTGGCTTTCTATTTGATGATGGCGCTGTGCGTGCATATGCGAAAAAACGGCTGGTTTACTCGACAAGGTATGAGTGAACCCAAGTTGATGGAGCTGATTGACTTAGTCGCACTGGGTACTGTCGCTGATGTTGTGCCGCTCGATGAAAACAATCGCATTTTAGTGCATCAAGGTTTGCAACGCATTCGAGCCGGGCATGCAAGGCCGGGTATTCAAGCTTTGATTGAGGTTGCTAAACGTGACGCGAGGCGTTTAGTTGCCTCGGATTTTGGCTTTGCGTTAGGGCCACGCATCAATGCGGCAGGGCGCTTGGATGATATGTCATTTGGCGTTGAGCTGCTAATGTGCAATGACATTCACGCTGCGCGTAGAATGGCTAGTGAGCTGGATGGCCTTAACCAAACTCGCAAAGAGATTGAAGAGGGGATGAAGCAAGAAGCGCTGGCTTTTTGTGAGCGCTTACAACTGAGTGAAAATAGCGAATTGCCGCACGGTTTAGTACTGTTTCAACGCGATTGGCACCAAGGTGTGATTGGTATTTTAGCCTCACGTATTAAAGATAAATACCATCGCCCTGTGATTGCGTTTGCCGATGGTGGCGATGGCAGTATCAAAGGGTCATGCCGCTCTGTTGCTGGGTTACACATGCGCGATGTGCTGGATCGCATTGATACACAAAACCCCGGTTTAATCGTCAAATTTGGTGGTCACGCAATGGCGGCAGGTTTAACTATTGCCGAAAAAGAGTTTGAGCGTTTTGCTGAGCTGTTTGATCAAGCTGTACGTCGCGAGTTAGATGAAAGCGCGCTCAAGGGCGTGATTTTATCCGATGGAGAGTTAACTCCTGAAGAGTTCTCGATGCACACCGCTGAAACCTTACGTTCCGGTGGCCCATGGGGGCAGGCATTTCCTGAACCTCTCTTTGACGGTGAGTTCAAACTATTGCACCAAAAGCTGGTGGGAGAAAAGCATTTGAAACTGATGCTTGAGCCGTTATTCAAAGGCCACCCAACCAACATTATGATCGATGGTATCGCTTTTAATGTCGATTTAAGACGCTGGCCAGATGCGTCGGTGAAAACGGTGCGCCTTGCGTATAAGCTTGATATTAATGAGTTTCGCGGCAATCAGTCATTGCAATTGATGATTGATCACCTCGAAGCGAAGTAACGGCTTGATATTTTTCTTCTTTCGATGCGTGACATAACCTTCCCTCCCCTAGAAAGGGGAGATCTCAACGAATGTTTGCTCTTACATTCCCTTCCCTTATAAGGGGAGGGCTAGGGTCTGTCTCTTGATCACAAGTCTGGTGAATCAAGAGACTTAGCCAGTTCATACCCTTCAAGGATGGTTTGTAACCTAAACCATCCTTGCCATAATGTCTTTATAGAAGCACGACCCGTTCGCTTTGTATTCTTCCAACCCCCTAATCGAGCAATACCTCTGTAAGCCCATGATATGTCAGGAGCTTCCTTCGGTAGCCCTTTTCTTTCTAGCTTTAGCCACATTAGCTTCCATGCTTTGCCTTTTAATATCGGCTCACAACTGCTCTTAGATAACTCATCTGATTCATTCATAAATCTCAACTGGAGCAACCGAGTCGCGATAAAAGCCAGAATAACGCTGAGCCTTTCTAAGTTATCTTTGCTTTGCATTCTCAATTGCTCGACTTGAGTGCCTTCACTTTTCCAGACTTTATGAAAATCTTCAATTAGCCAACGCAGCTCATAATAACTGACGATTTTAAGTGCCTCTTCCCTGCTCGTTACTGGCTCTGAGGTCAGTAAGTGCCATGCGAGCTTATCGTTACTCTCTCCTTGCTCTATGCATCCCACGTAGTAAAGCGAAATGTTATTG